>CAZJMO010000148.1:0-8189 GCA_964547085.1 uncultured Fibrobacteraceae bacterium
GCTGGGCGGTGTCGTTCCAGGGCATGCTGGTGCCGTCGTTGCCGTGGTAGATGTACCGCGTCTCGCCGGTGCGGGTGTCCTTCCGCTCGAAGACCACGGCGGCGTCGGTGCGCTGCCAGTAGCCTTCCTCGATGCGGACCTCGACATCGGGATGGTCGCAGAGGTCGCCGCCGGTGAACCGGTAGGCCGGATAAGGCGGACGGTCCGACTGCAGGAACCACTGCGGGTGCTCGACGACCCAGCGGCTGTCGATACCCATGTGGTTGGGGACCATGTCGCTGGCCAGCCGGATGCCGCGTTGCCAGGCGCGGTCGCGAAGGTCGCGGTAGGCCTCCTGCCCACCCAGATCGGCGGCGATGTCGTAGTCGTGCAGGCTGTACGCCGAGGCGACGGCGTCGGGATTGCCCGCGTACTGCTTGATCTTGCAGGAGGCTGCCGACCGTTCCCACAGGCCGATCAGCCACAGACCGGTGAACCCCCAGCGGCCCAGACGGTCGAGCTCCTGGTCGGGCACGTCGGCCAGGGTATGGATCTCGCGGCCGTACTGCCGCGACAGCTGGTCGAGCCAGACGTAGGTGCTCTTGGCCATGAGCACGATGTTGCTCATCCAGTCGGCGTCGCGGCTGAAGGCGGCGGGCTCGGCTTCCGGCCAGTCCTCGGCGGGAAACTCGAGGACCGGCGGCGGACCGTATTCCGGCAGGCGGGCCAGCGAGATTTCCTTGAGGATGTCGCGCACCAGGTCGATGCGGGCGAGCATGGCGGCGGGGAGGATGGCGCCCCAGTGCTCGAGGATGAACGCCAGTTGACCGGCGAGGTCGTTCGGGCTGGCGAGCATCGGCGCACGCAGCGTGTGGAAGAGCGTCGCGCCCGATACGCCCGACGGTTCCTGCGTGCCGAAGAATTCCTCGAGCCCGACCACGAAGGGCACGTAACTCGCCTGGCGCTGCAGATCGCCGTCGTCGAAGAGTTCGCGGAAGGGGCGGGTCGCCGGGTTGCGCATCATCAGGTAGAGGAGGATCGACTCCACGGTGACGCGTTCGATGGGGCGCAGGCGTTGCTGGTCGGATGCGAGCCACTGTTCGGGCGACTCCCGATCCACGAGGACCGGTCGCGGTGGGAAGAGTCGGGTGAAGGTCGCCGGCAGCCGGTCCACGCGTTCTTCGCCCACGCGATGGCGGACCCAGGTGACGCCCTCGCCGAGAATGCCGGGGTGCTCGTTCAGCGTGTAGTGGAGCAGCACGTAGCGCAGGGCGTCGTTGAGGATTCCCAGACAGAGGAACTGTTCGGCGTGGACCTGTTCGGCCGGCCGACCGGGACTCGGCGGCCGGTCGTTGTACGTTTCGGCCAGTCGGCGCACAGTGTAGCGGACGTTCTCGTCGGAGAAAGGCGCCTCCCGGGCCAGTAATCGGCGAATGCCGAAACGGTCCCAGCCGTCGCGGGATGTCTGGAAGCCGAAGGGAAAGTAGAGGTGGAGCAACTCCACGTAATTCTGATCGGCCACGACAATCCGTCCTTGTCCGGGTGTTCCATAGCGTTCGGGATTCCAGATCAGGTTATTCGACCGACGTGATTGTGCAAGAGGGAGCAGCGGATTGTCGGAAGAGAAATGAACGCCGAGAGAATAGAGCTATGTTTAATCTTTGTCAATAATGCGGATCACGCGTAGACAGACGATCCGGATTGACCGGCGAAACTGTCGGAGGATCAAAAATACATTCTTGTTGTCAACGCCTTGATTCGGGGTCACGTTTTCCGGATCGGGCGCGGGCGGGTATGATCAGCGTCATTTTCAGTTCCGGAAAAGTATCTACAATCGACGAAAAAAGCTGTGTTGGCGGGGATTGGCCAATTTCGCGAACAGGGCTGATTCGGTCAAAAAACAGTTTGCCGTTCACAAACGGAAGTGCCTATTTGGGCCTTACAGAGAACTGTTAATGCCATAACGGCGATCGAGAGATGGAGAGTTCCAGCAACCCGCCGCCCCAGGGTGGCAGGAGGTCGGGAAACGTGGATCTGATCGTGTGTGTGGGTGACCATTGCCATCTGGATGGATCCGAGGTGGTCGTGCGTTGCTTCCAGGACATGTTGGCCGGGAGTGATTTCGGCGAGCGAGTGACTCTCAAGGGGAGTTTCTGCTGCGGGCAGTGCTCCGAGGGAAGCGGCGTGACGGTTCGCGTCGGGGACGAGTTCTTCCACACCGGTTGCCAGGACGCCGAGGCTTGTTTCCGCGATACGATCAAGCCCCGCCTGGAGGCACTGCTGGCCGACGCGAAGTAGCGTCGAACCCCGGCGCACGGCGCCGGCGGCAAGGAGCAACAACATGGCCAAGGTGATCTACGGCGTCTGGGACGGACAGGTGGTCGACAACCGCGACAAGCAGTTGTTCGAGATCGAGGACTCGCCCGACTTCGCCGACTTCAACGAATTCGATCCCGGGAACCCCATCAAGGCGTTCGTGGGCGGCAAGGGATTCTTCGTCTTCGAGCACGGCGTGTCCCTGCTCGACGTGATGCTGTGCTACGCCAAGCGCGCGGCCGGAGAGTCCTGCGGCAAATGCACGCCCTGCCGGATGGGCACGCGGATCCTGGTCGACAAGCTCGCGCAGCTCATGCAAGGCGAGGCAGGCGCCGAGACGCTGGACGAGATCGAGATGATCGCCGAACAGGTGACCACGACAAGTCTGTGCGGCCTCGGCCAGACGGCGGCGGTCGCGCTGCTGGAATTGATCCGACACTTCCGCGACGAACTGGAGCGGGAGATCGAGGGCGGCGGCCACGTGGGTCGCCAGGGCTGCACCACCTACGTCACCGCGCCGTGCATCGAGGCCTGTCCGATCAAGGTCGACGTGCCGCGGTACATCGAGTACATCAAGGACGGCAAGTTCACCCACTCGGTGGGCGTGGTCCTGCAGAAGTACCCGATGGCCGCCACATGCGGCCGTGTGTGCGTCCGATTCTGCGAGATGGCCTGCCGCCGCACGCAGGTCGACGCGGCCGTGGGCATCAAGGTGCTCAAGCGTTTCGTCGCCGACCGTGAGAAGTACGTGACCGACAGCTGGTTCACGCCCGACCTGATCGAGAACAAGAAGCCGGTCGAACTGAAGGTCGCCGTCATCGGCTCCGGCCCCGCGGGCATCTCGGCCGCGTACCATCTGCTGCTCAAGGGTTACCGGGTAGAGGTCTTCGAGGCCCTGACCGAGCCGGGCGGCATGGCCGCCGTCGGTATTCCCGAATACCGGCTGCCCAAGGAAGAGGTGCTGCGCAAGGAGGTCTCGATCATCGAGTCCCTCGGCGGCCAGATCCACTACAACGAGCGTCTGGGCCATGACTTCACGCTCGACGATCTGCGGAATCGCGGATTCAAGGCAGTGTTTCTCGGCGTCGGCGCCCACAAGGGCAAGGCCCTGGGGATTCCCGGCGAGGAAGGCAGCATCCAGGGCTACGTCACGGGCGTGAAATTCCTGCTCTTCATCAACCACTACTACGTGAACATGGGCCTGCCCATGGAACTGGGCGAGCGCATGGTCGTCGTCGGCGGCGGCAACGTCGCCATGGACTGTGTCCGTTCCGCGCTGCGCATGGGCGTCAAGGACGTGCACCTGGTGTATCGCCGGACACGCGAGAGCATGCCGGCCGACATCGAGGAGATCGAGGCCGCGGAGGCCGAGGGCGTGCAGTTCCACTTCCTGACCCATCCGATCGGGCTGGCGACCGAAGACGGTTGTGTCCAGTCCATCCAGCTGGTGGAAATGGAAGAGGGCGAGCCCGACGCCAGCGGCCGTCGCAGCGTCCATCCCAAGGAAGGGTCGCAGTTCTCGATCGACACCGACTTCGTGATTCCCGCGATCGGCCAGGCCGTCGAGCACGGATTCCTGAACCCGGAGGACGGGATCGAACTGACCCGCCGCGGTCTGATCAAGGCCGACGAGATGAGCCTTACCACCGACCACCCCGGCGTCTTCGCCGGCGGCGACGCCGTCACCGGTCCGGCGACCCTGATCCAGGCCATGGCGCAGGGTGAACGCGCGGCGCGGTCGATCGACGACTACCTGACCTACGGCCGTGTGCAGTTCCATGCGGGCGACCGTTTCAGCCAGCTGATCAAGTCGATCAGCAAGCTGAATCCGGATTATGTCGAAAAGCCGATCAAGCACATCTACCGCGTCAAGGCCCAGGAGCTCGATCCCGAGGTCCGCAAGAAGATCTTCGAAGAGGTCGAGAAGCCCATCAGCGTGGAGGAGGCCTACCGGGAAGCGAACCGCTGCATGCGGTGCTACCGGGTCTACTCCGTCGTGACCGAGAAGTAGGAGGCAGGACCGATGCAGGGATTCATCAACGGCAAGACCGTCGAGTTCGAGGACAACGAGACGATCCTCTCGGTTGCGCGTCGCTACGGGCAGTTCATTCCGACGCTCTGCGAACTCTCCGATCTGGGCCATACGCCGGGGACGTGCCGCGTCTGCCTTGTGGAGATCGAACGCGACGGGCGCGATCCGGACATCGTCACCAGCTGCAACACGCCGATGGAAGAGGGTATGCGGGTCCTGACACGCACGCCCGCCGTTCGCGAGAAGCAGCGTCTGCAGGTGGAACTGCTCCTGGCCGACCACGACCAGGATTGCGCGACCTGCGTGCGCCACGGCAACTGCGAGTTGCAGGATATCGCCCAGTTCGTGGGTCTGCAGCGGTCGCGATTCGGCAAGCGCGAGTATTTCGCCGGCCGAACCCACGACCAGAGCAGCGTCTCGATCGTGCGCGACATGTCCAAGTGCATCCGCTGCCACCGCTGCGTGCACGTCTGTCGCGAAGTCCAGGGCACCGATGTCCTGGTGCTCGCGCAGAAGGGCCTGGACGCGGAGATCGGCGTGCGCGACAGCCTGGCCCTCGGCACCAGCGAGTGCGTCAGCTGCGGCCAGTGCACCCTGGTCTGCCCGACCGGTGCGCTCTCCGAGGTGGACGACACCGAGCAGGCGATCGACTACTTCTACGACCCCGACATCTTCACGGTCGTGCAGATGGCTCCGGCCACGCGTATCGCGCTTGGCGAGGAGTTCCTCATGCCGGCCGGCAGCAATGTCGAAGGCAAGATGATCGCGGCGATGAAACAGCTGGGCGCCGACGTCGTGCTGGACACCAACTTCTCGGCCGACCTCGTCATCATGGAAGAGGGCACGGAACTCCTCGGGCGGATCAAGAACGAGGGTACGCTGCCCATGATCACCAGTTGTTCCCCGGGCTGGGTCAACTACATCGAGAAGCACTACCCCGAGTATCTGGGGCACATCTCGACCACGAAGAGCCCGCAGCAGTGTTTCGGCGCCATCGCCAAGACCTACCTGGCGGACAAGCTCGGAGTGGACCCGCGCAAGATGCGCGTGGTGTCGATCATGCCGTGTACCGCCAAGAAGGAGGAGGCCAAGCGTCCGGAGATGACCCGCAACGGCCATCCGGAGGTGGATGTCGTCCTGACCACCCGCGAGTGCGCCCGCCTGCTCAAGCGCGAAGGCGTCTGGCTTCCGGATCTCGAGCCGGCGAGCTACGACAACGAATGGATGGGCAGCTACACCGGCGCGGCCGAGATCTTCGGGACCACCGGTGGCGTGATGGAAGCGGCCATCCGCACCGTGCACTACGTGGTCACCGGTGAAGAGCTGAAGGGCGTCGCATTCGAGGCCGTTCGCGGCTACGAGAACCTTCGCGAGGCCAAGGTCGACCTCGGCGCCGCCGGCACGATCAAGGTCTGTGTCGCGCACGGGCTGAAGGCGGCCAAGAAGGTCATGGAGAAGGTCGCCAGCGGTGAATCCGACTGGACGTTCATCGAGGTCATGGCCTGCCCCGGCGGCTGCATGGGCGGCGGCGGTCAGCCTCGGATCAAGAAGAGCTACCAGACCTTCTGGCACGAGCGGCAGGACGCGATCTACCAGATCGACGAGGACTGCGACATCCGCCAGAGCCACAACAACCCGCTGATCAAGCGGCTGTACAGCGATTTCCTGGGCGAGCCCAACGGGCACAAGTCCCACGAACTGCTGCACACGAGCTATCGCGACCGCAAGCAGGTCGTCCATCACACGATGAAGGAGATCTGGGACGAGATCAAAGGTTAGCCCCGATTCGTCCCTCGATCATGAGCCGGTCTCCTGCGAAATCACGGGGGGCCGGTTCTTCGTTTGTCGCAAACGGATTCAATTCGGGTTTTGCAAGGCCCGCAGCGGTGTTACATTGGTCGTGATTCCAGGAATCCGAATCCAGAGACAGCGACGTTTTCCGGAGGTCCAAGCATGCCCACACCCGAAGCCATGGAGAAGCGCAACCTGATCGCCCAGTGGGCGTTCGACACCCGCCCCATCCTGGGTCGCTTCCATTTCTGGCTCGAGGATGTTGATGTCACCTGGCTCGACGGGAACGGTCACGTCGAGTTCCAGAACGAGATCACCTTTGTGGGCGGCGCCATGGAGCGTCTGTTCATCATGACCGCCGGGGTGGCGTCGCTGGGGACGCGCCTGTTCGGTCGGTACGGTGAGGGTAAGGGCGGCGACGAGAAAGAGCTGAACCGCGTCAAGAAGGACGCCGACGCCATCAGCGCCTACATGATGAGCGAGTGCCTCTGGTACCTCACGCGGCAGCTGCCGGAGAACCATGCGGTCATGGTCTGCCTCGGCGAGGGGCTCATGCCCAAGGGCGGCGAGACGCCGGACATGGGCAGCAATCCGCTCCTGGGCTTCGGGCGCATCTACGCCCGACCGCAGGTCGCCAAGTTCCTCGATCGCCAGGTCCAGAAGCTCATCAACCGGCCGGACTTCGGCTGGGACGACTTCCAGCGGCGCATCGACAAGGCCGGCATCACCATCTGGGGTGCGGCGATCGACACGCTCGAGAACACGTCGCGCTTCGCCAAGGGCGCGGCGACGGGCCCGATGTCGGTCCTGCACGTCTTCGACCAGCCGCTGTCGGTCACGCGTCCCTACGAGGGCTACATGGGCAACCTGTTGCTGCCCAAGGTGGTGGCCGAGACCGCGGCGCGCGAATCCCTGCTGCTGGATTTCCACACGCCGCGCGCCAAGGTCATGGACGTCATCCGCATGACCTGGCCCGACCTCGAACCCGGCAACGTCCACGTCTGGACGCTCTCCGGCGCGAGCCGTGAGCCGCGCATCGGCGGCATCTGGGAGCAGTGGCGCGCGGTCGGTGCGCACATCGCCGAGCCCGGTTGGAAGCTCCCGTCGGGCATGGAACTGTTCAACGACTCCGGCACCTACGCGCCCACCTACGAGATCGGGACGTGGCTGGACGACTCGGGCAACCGGCATCTCCTGCTGGTCGACGGTTACGCCGCCAGCGCCGAGGCCATGCAGGCCGCGAGCCTGGCGCCGATCCTCGACCTCGATGTGTCGCTGGCCGTGCTGAGCTCGCGCTTCGGGCTGCCGTCCGAAAAAGAAGCGAAGATCATGCACCTGGACGCCGAGGCGCCCGACTTCGCCCGTCAGATCGAAGCCGTGGTCGGTGCGACGCTCGAGCCGACGGCCGTGGACGAATACCGCGGTTGGATCCGCGAGGCCCGTGACGCCGGCATCCCGCTGGACAAGCCGACGCTGACGGCCGACGACTTCCTGCCGCACAAGAAGTGGGACGTCATGGCGCTGGCCGGCTTCATGCTGGACGACCCCTACACAGGCTCGCCCGGCGTCGAGACGATCGACCCCGACACTTACCGCGTCACCGTGCGGCTGTCGACGCCCCACGGCACCAAGCAGGTCAAGCTCACGCTGCGGTTCATGGAGGACGAGAAGGTGCGGCCGATGGTGTGCACCCCGCTGATGACGCGCTTCCTCCGCGGCGAGGATCACCGTCGCCGCGCGGTGAAGGTCTCCGACTCGGGCCGGATCCGCAACGAGCTGCAGACGCTGTGCAGCGAGGCCCTGGAACACCACGGCGAGAACGGCATGGTGGTCCACTTCGACCGCATCAGCGACGACGTGATCTTCCCCGAGCAGCAGGCCATCCTGCGCGAGGTGCTGATCTGGTACAAGGCGCACCACCCGCTCTGGTTCAACTGGCTGGAACTGGCCTAGAGACACCACGGCCCGCGAAACCCGGCCGGTCCGCAGGACCGGGGACCTTCGCGGGCCGTCGTCTATCCGCCATCGACCTTCTCGTCTACAGGCCGGCGTGAATCAACGCCGCGACGGC
>CAZJMO010000149.1:0-8180 GCA_964547085.1 uncultured Fibrobacteraceae bacterium
GCGCTCGAAGCCCTTCTCCTCGCCCTGACGCGCAGCGGTCCGCGCGTCCTGCAGCGCCTTGAGCTGGGCAGCCTGCGCCTGCGCGCTCTGCGTGCTGCGCTGGTTGGCCATGGTGCCGAGGGTCTGCAGCGCCTGCATGCTCGCGCTGTTGGCCGCCGTCGACGCCTGCATGTCCTGACCACGGAGAGCGGACTGGTTGCGGGCATCCGCGTCCAGAGCGCCAGAGCGGGACTGCTCCAGCTCCAGCAGGCGACGGGCGAGGTTGCCCTGACCCTTCGGGCCGTACATGCTGCTGAGCTGGTTGGCCAGCTTGTCGTAGCGCTCGTTGATCTCGCGGGCGTTGCCGCTACCGCCGCCACGGTTACCAGCGCCGTCGGTCAGACTGCGCAGGGCCGAACGGATCTCGCCCATGATCGGGTCTTCCTGTGGGCCGCCACCCGGACGCGCCGAAGCACCGACGCCAGTGAAGGTGTCGATGCGGCCACCCGGCTTGCTGGCGGTGCCGTAGATGTTGGTGTCGCCGCCGTAGCTGCCGAGGTTCACGTACTGACCCGGCGTGCCGCCGCCCTCGCGCAGCAGGCTGCGGCGGGTGTCTTCGGTCACGGGGGCAAGGTTCTGCTGGTCGACGGGAACGCCCATCTCCGCCAGACGGCGGCTCTGGTAGCTCTGCGGCTGCACCGGGGTGGCGGGCATACCTGCGGACGACGTGCGCACGTCAGCGGGGACATTGCTCATGCCCGGGAGCTCGACGGGGCGCGGCTGCGGAGCGGCAGCAGGAGCCTGCTGACCCATGACACGCTGCATCCGCTCGCGGTTGTACTTGTCGCGGTCGCTCTCGGACATGAAGCCTTCGGTGAAGCTCTGGCCCGAGGTCAGGTTGGACAGGCCACGGCCGAGGCGGCCCGCCAGACCGAAGGTGATGGCATCGCCCACGTTGCCGAGCACGCGCGCGGTGTCGCCGGCCACGGAGCTGACCGGGCCGGTGGCACCGACGCTCTCGTTGAACTTGTCGCGGTAGCCCGAGCCCATGTCGGCGAAGGAGTCCACCACGCCGCCGATGGCGGCCACGGGCAGAGCACCACGGACGAAGCCAGCCGCGCGGCCACCACCGGAGTTGATGGCGGTACGCAGCGAGGACGTGGCCGCCGGGTTCGCAGCACCTGCGGCACCGGACACATTGCGGAACTCGGCGTCGATCACCTGCGGGGCGCGCGGGGCCATGGCCGTCGACGGTGCCGGAGGCGGCTGGTAGGGGGCGACGGCGCGGCCCGGGGGCATCTGGCGGCTGGCCACACCCTCGGGATCCACGTAGAACGGGCCGCCGTTGGCCATCTTGCGCAGGCCGGAGACCTTCGGCTTGTTGCTGTCGTCCACGAAGTCGTGCGTGGCCAGACGCAGCGCGTCCAGCTTGTCGCGCCCCACGATCTCCACGGTGTCGGCCGGCAGGACGTATTCGCCGTCGCTCAGCGCCACGGGGCCAACCTTGTCGTCGGTCGGACCGCCCTTGCCCTTCACCTTGCCGCCGTCGGCCAGCTCGATCTCGGGCGGGGCCGTGTCGTCGGTGCCCACGGCCGGGAGATCGGCTGGACGCGCGGCGGCCAGAGCTGCCTGTCCGGCCTGCACACCCACGTCCTGCATCTGGGCAGCGTCGGCCATGGCTGCCTGACCCATGGCGTTGAACGTCTTCATTTCCTGCGGAGTGAAGATGCTCGTGTCCCGCGAGTTCATGATCCGGTCGACGTCGGCCGGAGAGCCGCCGTCAGCGAGACCGAAAAAAGACCGCAGTGCGCTCTTCTCCTCCGGCTTCTTCGCCGGGGCTGCGGTGACAGGAGCGGTCGGCGCGGGGCGCGGCGGAGCGCCACTTGCGGCGTCGATCGCAGCGTCGAGCTGAGCACGACGACCTTGCAGCGCGGAACCCGCGCGCTGGGTCATGCCGGAGCCGAGAACGCGAGGGCCCACCTGACCGCCGTCGGCCATGCCGCGCAGCTTGGACTTGGTTTTGAAAGCCTTCTGGATGTTGTTCACGATCAGGTTCCCTCGTAGTTGTAGTTCTCGTTCTTCGACTCGGACTTGCTCTGCGAGAAGACCTCGGAGTAAGCACCCGACGCGCTGACAGCACCGGAGCCAGTCAGCGTAGCGCCGACGTGGACACCAGCCATGGCACCGGCGGCGAGGGTCGAGGAGATCTGGCCGGCAGCCTTGAGCGCGTCGATGACGAGCCCAGCCTGACGGATCAGCTGCTCCATGTTCCCGATGTACGCCTGCACCTGCGCCTGATAGAACGAGACGTTGGTACGCAGCTCGGCTTCCTTCGCGGCCACCTGTACCTGCGCCTTCGTCGTCTCGGCCTGAGCCTGAGCAGCGAAGCGCTGGGTGTCGGCGATGTACGCCTGCGCACCCGACTGGATGACGGCGCTCTGCGACTGGATGCGAGCCTTCTCCGCATCGAGGTCGGCGATATACGCCTCGACCAGCGAGCGGTTCTTCTGGATGATCAGCTCGGCGCGCTTGACGTCGATGTCGGCGGCGGACGACTTTCCCTGCACCAGCGCAGCGTAGGCGCGAGCCTCCGCGTCGATGATGCCGGCCTTCGCCGCCTCACCCTTCACCTGCGATTCGTATGCGTCGAACCGGACCTTGTCGGCTTGGATGCGCTCGCCGTACGCCTGCACGTCGGCCTTGTACGCCTCGATCTGGTTCCGAATTACGTCGGACTGGACCTGAGCACCCTGCATGCGGGCCTTGTAGATCTCCACCTCGGTCTGTAGAGCCTGAACCTGTGCGGTGTACGTGCGCACCTTCTGCTCATTGATCTGCCCCCGCGCCACTTCCGCTTCGATCTCGGCCTTGAACACCTCGATCTTCGAGAGCTCGGCCTTGACCAGCGTGTCGAACACAGACGCCTCGATCTGGTACCCGTTCATCCGGGCGTTGAAGAGCGCGACCTGTGCGTTGTAGATGTTGAGCTGCGACTCGATCTGGGACTTGGCAGCCTCGAACATGCGCTGCGCGGAGTTCAGGAAGATGTTGACGTAGACGTTCTCGGCGGCGATCGCCTGCTGCACGCCGAAACGGATGTTCTCGATCTGCCACTCGGCGAACTTGATGGTCAGCTCGCGGTTGAGCGACAGCTTCTTGAGCGCCAAGTCCTGACGCATCTGATCGGTGCGCGCGGCCTGCATGCCAGTCGGCATGGTGAACCCACGCAGGGAGAACTCCTCGGCGACCGAGTCGAGCTCGCGGTTGGCGATCATGTCCTCGCGCGACAGAGCGCGTTCGATCATGGCCTGCTCGACCGCCGGCGGGATGCCGGAGCCGCCAGACCACAGCGTACGAATCACACCGAGCACCTCGTCGAGGATCTCGGTGTGGTAGGACGGTTCGGACCATTGCAGGATGCCCGGCAACGCAGTGGCCTCGAACTCCGGCGCGCTGGCGCTGAAGGTCGGAAGCGTGAGCCCGTCAAAGCTCGGGACGTTGATCTCGACCAGCGCGGGCATCTGCGGCATGACCAGCAGCGGCGAGTCGGGCAGCACGACGTCGCCGGTGGACGGGCGATCGGGCGCTGCGCCGGGGGCCGTCCACGGCGGCGGCTCCGGGATGTTCAGCGAGTCGATGCTCGACTGGAAATCCGGGATGTTGAGCGGGCTCACCGACGGCACGCCATCGAGCCCCGGACGGCTGGGCATCGCCGAGGTGATGGTGCCGAACGACGTGGGGGTGATCGGCGGCAGGTTGATCGACACATCGATGTTGGGGTCGATGTTTGGCGGCGAGGGCGGAGAGCCGGCGTTGAAGTTGAAGTTGACCCCCTGCAGCGCCGCGATGGTACTCATGGCAGTGGACTGCAGCGACTGCGAGGTCGCCGACGCATCGTTGATGCGCGAGCTCACAATCTGGTCGACGCTCTCGACCGAGTTGTAGGCTTCTTCGAAGACGTTCGGCATTTCAGACCCTCCGGGTGGACACAGCGATATCGACGGTGGCGTCGTGGACCTCGAAATCCGCCCCGTCCACGTTGCGGATCGTCATGCGCCAGTACCGTCCCCAGAGCCCTTTACCGGGGGTCACCCGGCTGTTGCGGGGGGCGCTGGCGTCGCGCTGTTCCAAGTAGTAGGTGGAAGGAGAATGCCCCGACTCATAGGTCTCGGTGGTCACCGAGATACGGCCCTCACTAATGTAGCCGAAGTACAGATTATCTACACGCTTAGTCTGGGCTGCGCCGAAGTCGGCGAAGCCGCTGACAACCTCGGCGTCGATCTGCTCGCCGGAGTCCGTGGAACCACCCAGCTCGTACAGACCGTCGGGGCCGACGGCCAGCACCTTGCCGGGGGGCTGGGCGATCGACTCGAAGTCGAAGTTGTCGTACCAGCTCGCGGCGGTGGTCTCAGTGTTCATGAGCCACGCCACGCGGCCGGGGTCCTTGTACCAGACATCCGAGGACACCTCGGCGGTGGACTCCAGCAGGAGCTGGCTGCTGCTCTGCAGCATGACCATGCTGGCCGCTTCGCCGGAGCTGAGCAGCAGGAACGTCTGCGGCTCGGCGGTGGCCACCACGTCGTCGGTGCCCTCGGCAGTAGACGTGACCGACTCTTCGACCCGACGGAGCAGGACCACCATGGAGCTGGCGTCCGCGCCGGCAGCGGCCGTTTCCAGCAGGCCAAGAGCCACGGACGAGGTGGCCTTGGCGCTTTCGTTGGCTTGGAACACGGCAACGGTGTTGGCCACCAGAGAGCTGGTGGCCTGCGCCGCCGAGAGCAGGAGCTGCGGCACGTCCATCGCCGCGATCTCGTCCTCGGCGTTGGCCACCGACTCGGCCATCTCGTTGAACACGGCGAACAGGCTGCTCTTGCCCTGCGCGGCGTTGCTGATCAGGCTCGTTACCACGAGCGACGGGGACACGTCGCTGTGCGCCTCGGCCACGTTGATCATCATCGCGTAGGCGTCGATCGTCACCTGCGACGTGGCGTTACCCGACTCCGTGATGGTCGGCTGGGTGATGCCCGGCATGGTCGTGGAGCTGCCGTTACCCACCGACGACTGGACCATGATGACGTCCGTTGCCGGGCAGGACGAGGTGGCGACGACCAGCTCCTCCACGATCTCGCAAGATTCACTCACGGCTTGTTGACTCCTACAAATGCGGGGTAGCCGTCGTTCGGGCCAATGCTGTCAGGTGCGTACCCGTACGTGCGCTTTTCCCCTTGGTAGCTCGAAAGGTTGGTCGCGTACACCAGCATATCGCTCCCAATGGCACTGTGCTCGGCGTAGATGAACTGGACAATTTCCATCACCGGATCGGGGGCCGGAGGCATCCAGTGGTTGAACACTTGGCTCGCCGTGACCGGAATCGACAACGGGCCGCCGTAGCCCGGAGAGATCAGATACAGGCTGCCTTTCTCGTCACCCCCAAGGTTCCAGTTCGTGTTGCTGCTGGTCTTGCCCATCCCCGGCTGGTTGAACCCGTCAACGATCTGGCAGATCTGGAGCCACGGGCCGGAGTCGGCGAACTCGTGACACGCAGCGCCGCCACCGCCACCGAGCACCCACGGGCCGCCGTGGTTCGGCTCGTAGGCCAGACACACGACGCGGCGCTCCTTCGGGAAGCCGGTGCCGCCGGACGAACACGGCGCGTCGCCGCGACAAACGCGGGTGTTGCAGTCCGGGCGATTCGGCGGGAACGGCGGCGGATTGATGCGCGGGAAGCAGCGCCATGCGTAGCCGACGTTCGGGTCCTTCACGAGGTCATACCCGATCGACGTGCTGCCGCTGCGGCCGAGGTTGTACCGGCTGCCGGTGGCGTAGTAGTACGCCTCGCGGCTGTACTGCGGGATGGCCACGGCGGACACGACCTGCTCGCCGCCGCGCTGGTCGATCACGGTGGTGCGCCGGAAAACGCGCTCGCGCGAGACGTACGCCGTCTCCGGCGATTGGATGAAGTCCGAGAACTTGGGCGGGTCGTAGCCGAGATCCTGCGAGTCGATCTGGGTGACGACCGTGTGCTCCTGCAGCACCTTCCGATCATCGAAGTCGTTCGTGTACATCATAGTCGGGAAGCTGCGCGACCCAGACGTCTCAGTGATCGTCCACGAGCCGGCCAGCAGGCATTCGCCGGGGTAGGGCTCGCCGTCCACGTTGTTGAACGTGTCCTGCTTCGGGTTCCGGTAGTACTTCACCACCTTGAGGTCACCGTCCACGAAGGACACGAACATGGGAGTGTCCACCTTCGGTGCCGGCAGGCCAGCGGCTGCGATGTCAGGTACGCCCTCGTGGCTCAGCAGGCCGGGGAGCATCGGCTCGTGGAACTTGATCGGCACGTAGCGCGCGTAGCTTTTGCCCGGCGCGGGCGGGCAGTAGATGTACCCCTCAGTGTTCTTGCGCAGGTTGGCGGTACCGTTGGCGATAGGCTCGCCCGGCTCCCAGTTCTCCTTGATCGCACCGATGTTGATGTTGACTTGGTACCAGACGCCGCGCTGGAAGCCGTCCTCGCCGAAGTAGTAGGCGGTGTTGTGCGCCTCGTTGCCGCGCTCGTTGAACGCCCAGCCCATGGCGGAGCTGTATGCACTGCAGCAATAGAACTCACCCAGCTCGCTGGGCTCCAGCAGACGCAGGATCTCGCCGCGCTCGATCAGCTCGTTGACCTGTGCCGCCGTGTTGGGGAACGCCTCCCCGGTGGGCAGGCAGCCCAACTCGTCCAGCGCGGTGATCATGGCCGAGTCGCCTCGCGCCTCGGCGCGCTTGCGGAAGCCCTCAGTCATGGAGTGCGGGAAGATCGGCAGCGGGCGGGCGATGACGCCACGGTTGTTGCTGATCTCCACGATCCACAGACGGCCGTCGGCACCGACGGTGATCCCGTGCGTGCGGATGAAGCGCCAGTCGTAGCGTATCTGCACGCCGTTGGCTTCGACGTCCTTGATGTATTTGGTGTCCGGCTTCACAGCGCGGGGGTCGCGCAGCTTGGCCTTGCCGATGCGGCCGAGGCCCATGGCGATCTGGGCGACCTTCTTCATGGTGCCCGAGTACATGGACGAGCGCAGCTTGGTGTACTGCGTGAACGCCGGGCGGCCAGACGGGGAGTTGTTGTTCAGTTCGTCGAACGCCACCCACGGACGCACCGCCAGACGCGGCACTTCCTGCCGGCCACCGGACAGCTCCTTGTGGGTGAAGCGGCAGTTCGGTGTGGGGGAGAAGCTCACGCAGACGGAGTAGCGGACCTCGTTGCCGTCGTCGTCCTCGCGCACGCGCTCTTCGAGGTACCCGTTGTAGACCAGCCCGGAGTAGAAGTCCGGGAACAGCGTGGGGTCGGGGATCTCGTCCTTCGGGTACACCTGCTCCGGCACGTCGGGTGCCACAGCGATGTGGATCAGGTTCTGACCCAGCGACGACAGGACGTAGATAGTCGAGTCGTCGTCTACGCGACGCGACATCGAGAAGGTTCCGACTTCGGCTCGCTGCTTGAAGATCTGGACCTTGTAAAGAAGCGCCTTGGCCTCGGGGACGAGTGCCAAGGCGCGTTCTTCATCGCCCTCGAGCCGAATCGATGGGACTCCATCGTAGACGGCCATGATGGGTTAGGTCGAGGTCAGCTGGACGCGGTACGCGAGGTTGAACACGTCCGTGTTGTACAGCGTGCGCGCCGCGCTGAACTTGGTCGCCGAGACCAGCTTGCCGGTGACCGCGCCCTTGGTCGCCTCGCTGAGCAGGGCCGCGCCGTTGACCGTCAGGCTCGAAGCCGTGGCGATCGTGAAGGCAGCCTTGTTGGCGAGGTTGTCGATCAGCGGCGTGGTCGGTGCGGTCGGCGTCCAGACCGGGCGGGTCGACTCGGTGTAGCCCTCGGTGTTGGACGTGATCTCGCTCGCCGTCGCCGGGTAGCTCGCAGCGGTCAGGCCAGCCAGCGGGGTGTAGTTTGCTGCGTACAGCGACAGGTACCACGTGGCCAGCTTGGTGCCGTTGTTGAGACCCACCGACAGCAGGTAGATCAGGCCTTCGTCGGGCAGCAGGTTCTTGTCGAACCGCTCGTCGAGGGCGTTGACGTCGTGGTTCTCGGCGCCTCCGGCGTAGGCGTCGTTGGCCGACTCGTGGTCGTCCCAGGTGCAGATCCACGGCAGGTTGAGATGCGCGGCCTGCAGGTCAGGATCAGACTTGTAGAGAATCACGTCACCGTTCTCGGCACTCTCCGG
>CAZJMO010000150.1:0-8114 GCA_964547085.1 uncultured Fibrobacteraceae bacterium
ACTACTGACTGTTCAGTTATAACATCAGGTTCTTATCAAAGATATTTTATAGAAATACATGATGGCGCTGCGCGGCGTCGGGCCGCGGCCGGCGTGGCTGGCGGGGTCGCGCTCGTCCAGGTAGGCTTCCGCCTCGACGATCCGACCACTGCATCGACCGGCCTCCGTCTCGGTCCAGAGCGTGCAGCCGACGAGGTCGCGAGCCACTTCCAGGGTGTCGCGGGCAAAGAACCCGGAGTCCAGGACGTCGCTCACTCCTGGCGATCCAGTTGCTGCCGTCGCAGAAGGAACACGCCGGCGACCGTTGTCGCGACGACCACCGCCAGCAGCACGAGCACCGACTGCCAGGCCGGCACCGGCTGCTGCTTCAGCGCCTGCTGGAGCAGGGACTGGAGCACGCCGGTCAGGTCGCTGGGAGCGGTGTCGGGCCATTCCACCAGGTTGCGCAGGTGGAACCGCAGCGTCCATTCCTGGATGCGCTGCGGGATGTTCGCGACGGTCGCCTCCCAGCCGAACGCGAAGATGATCGCCGGCGGCAACGGCTTGCGGAAACCCGCGCCGAAGCAACCGAAGAGCGCGGTGTAGGCGATCGTCCCCAGCAGCGTGACCATGGTCATCTCGGCGTGCATGCGGACCATGCCCAGCGAGAGATCGCCGAAACCGCCGAAGACCAGCATGGCGAAGACCGCGGTCTGCGACAGCAGGACCATGACGCAGGCCACCAGCGCGGCGGCCAGGATGCGCCCCAGGTAGAGCGACGGACGGCGAAGCGGTCGGGTCCAGAAGTAGACCAGGGTGCCCTCGGCGATGGGTTCGCTGATCGCGGGCGCACCGACGGCCATGGCGGTGATCGGCAGCAGGAACGGGATGTAGACCTGGCCCGCGAGCATCGCCATGAGCAGGTCCGCCGAAGCCTCGCCTTCGTACCACACCCGCACCGCGACCAGGAGCAGCAGCGGCAGCAGCAGCAGGAGCCCCAGGCTCAGCAGACGGCGGCGACGGGCGAGTTCGCGCCAGGTGGCGGCCGCCACGACGCTGATCGCGGTGAGGTCGGACAGGGGAGCCGGAGCGCCGGCAACATCTGTGGTTCGGTTCATGAGGCCCTCCGGTCAGTCGCCGGTCAAGTAGTTGAAGACCGATTCGAGGTTGTCGTCCACGGTGTGGATCTCCTCCACCGCGAGGCCGGACGCCAGCAGGTTTCCCGGCAGTCCGCGATAGAAGGCCAGGGCGTGGTCGGTGCGGACGACGACACGGTCGTCCCCGGTACACTCGACGCCCATGACGTGCTCCTGTTGGACCAGATGCGCCGCGAGCGTCCGCGGATCCTGGCAACGCAACGAGACGACCGTGGGATGTTCGGGAATGAGGTCGCGGATCTCGGTGACGTCGCCCTCGGCAAGCACCTTGCCGCGATGGATCAGGACGATGCGACGGGTCATCTCCTCGACCTCGGGCAGGATGTGGCTTGACACCAGCACGGTCCGACCCTCGCGGCCCAGTTCGCGGATGGCGCCGATCGCGGCCTGCCGGCTCTCCGGATCCATGCCGTTGAGCGGCTCGTCCATGAAGAGGATGTCGGGGTCGTGGGCCAGGGCCTGGGCGAGCTTCAACTTCTGCCGCATGCCCTTGGAGTATCCGCCCAGGCGACGGCCGGCGGCGGCGGTGAGGTCGAAACGCTCGAGCAACTCGTCGACGCGTCCACGCACCCGCGGGCGCGGCACGCCGGCCAGCCTCGCCAGCATTGTCAGGTACTCGCGGCCGGTCAGCCAGCCGGGTAGAGCATCGCTCTCGGGGCAGAACCCCACGCGGTGAAACAGCCCCACGTGGCTGCGCAAGGGCAGCCCGTCGAGGAGGACCTCGCCGCGGCTCGGCGTGATCAGTCCCGCCAGCAGCTTGAAGAGCGTGGTCTTGCCGGCTCCGTTCTGTCCCAGCATTCCCACGACGCCGCTGCCCACCTCGAGCGAGCAGTTCCCCACGGCCACCACCTCGCCGAACCACTTGCCGACCTCGTCGGCCTGCAGCCGCACCGCTCCCTCGCCGATCATGTCACCACCTCCACAGGTCGAATCCGGGTGCGCAGGACGGCGATCGCGCCCGCGATCATCAAGACGCAGAGGACCAGGCTTGTCCACGGCGAGATCGGAAGTCGCGGCGCCGAATCCAGGATCAGCGACCCCGCGTTGTGCCAGTGGCCGAGGAAATTGGCGTACTGCATGCCGTCGATGCCGACAGCCTCGCCGATGCCGCCGATCGCGTCGCCGCCGAGGCAGAGTACGGCCCACCAGACGACCACCAGCACCGTGCGCGTGGCAAGGCTGGAGAACGCGAGCAATACGAGCGCCAGGCCGACGCCGGTGAAGCCGCAGAACGCAGCAAGCCGCAGCGGCGTGAGGATCAAAAGATCGAGGCCGACCGCGCCGGGGTCGATGAGGTAGGCGAAGACGCAGAGCACCAGCGCGGGCGCCAGGCTCACGGCCAGATAGCCGCCGAGCACCGTCAGCGTCTTGCCCGCCAGGTAGTCGGGAAGCCCGAGCGGTCGGGCGAAGTAGAGCGCCAGACCGTTCTCGCGCCGGTCCCGGGCGATGAGGCCGGCGCCCAGGATCACCGTCACCAGGAAGACGAAGAACCGCTGCCCCTCCAGGAACGCCAGGAAGCCGGCGGGCGTGATGCTGGCCCACTGACCACCGACGGCCAGATCGACCAGCTGCCCGGCCTTGGCCTTGCCGAAGATCCAGACGCCCTTGACCAGCGCCGGGACCCACGACGCGAACAGCAGTACCAGCGTCCACCGCTTCTTCAGCGGTCCGGCCAGTTCGCGACGCGCGATGATCCACCACGGCGGGTCGACGCGGGCGCCGGAGGGGTTCCAGTGGGTGTATCCTCGTTCGTGCACGGGCATCAGCGATCCTCCGGGTTCACGAGAGCATGGAACTCGTCGGCCAGGGTCACCGGTCGGCGACGCAGGCGGCGCGGCGCGTAATCGCAGGCGACGGCCAATTCCAGCACCGCGCGGACGGCGCGCGCGGTCGGCGTGCCGACCTCGCCCGCAACGGTGTCCAGATCGATCACCGCGGTGATGTGCCGGCCGTCCCGCTCGACGTGCTGGGCCACGCGCTGAAGGCCGTCGACGAACGCATCCTCGCCGCCGAAGCCCGAGATCTCGAACACCTGCCGGCCGCTCTGCTCGCGGTTCGACACGACGGCGCGCTCCAGGAGTTGCCCCTGGCGCAGGACCAGGATCTCGTCGCAGACGGCCTCGACGTCGGCCAGCAGATGGGTCGACAGGATCACACCCAGCCCCTTGCGGCCGGCGAGGTCGGACACCAGGTCGAGCATGTCCACGCGGCCGCCGGGATCCAGGCCGCTGGTGGGTTCGTCGAGCAGGAGCCACTGGGGGTCGTGGACCAGCGCGCAGGCCAGCTTCAACCGCTGTCGCATGCCCTGGCTGTAGGTTTCGCACGGCCGGTAGCGCTCGTCGTGCAGGCCGACGAAGTACAGGACCTCGTGCGCGCGCTGCATGGCGTCCTGCCGCGGCATCCCCGCCAGCTCCCCGAGATACGCGGTCAGCGCGACCCCGCTGTGGCCGGGAATAATGCCTCCGCGTTCGGGCATCCAGCCGAGCGTGGCGCGACCGCGGCGGGCCTCGCGCGCCATGTCGCAGCCGGCGACGGTGACCTGTCCGGGCCGCAGCGGCACTTGCCCCATCAGGGTGCGCAGGAGCGTCGTCTTGCCCGAACCGTTCGGACCCAGCAACCCCACCGCGCCGCCGTCGAGATGGAAGGTGACGTTCCGCAGCACGGGATCCCGCCGGTAGGCGAAGGTGAGGTCGTCGACCCTGATGGTGTGGTCTGTGTCGGCGGTCATGGCTCCTCCGCTTCCGTTGCTGGACCGACTCGTGTTTCTAATCGCGGTGCTTACGTCAACTGGACCGTCCGGGTTTCCACCGTCCGTCGCAGCAGTGTCAGACGGGGTCGTCCTCGAGGAAGTAGTTGTAGTCCTCGAATTCCTCGGCGTGCAGGATCTCGTGGACGTGGGCCGCGCTGCGCGCGTGGTAGAGCTGCGTCCGGATGTCCGGATCCGCCCCCACCGACTCCGCCAGCGCCGACACCACCTCGAGGCGCCGCGGCCGCTCCCCGGGCGGGGCGACCATCAGCGTGATGCAGTGCACCGGCAGGCCGTCGGGTGTCTCGAAGGGCAACCCTTCCCGGCTGATCGCCATCACGCCGACGATCCCGGAAACGGCCTCGGTCTCGGCCTGCGGCATGAACAACCCGCGCCCCACACAGGTGGACATGGCGGCCTCCCGCGCCATGACCGCGTCGACCATTTCCGCGCGGTCGATCCCGTTCAGGCGATGACTCCGCACCAGCAGATCCACGAGCGCAGTGACGGCCTCCTGCTTGGACGCAGCCTGGAAACCCGTCGCGATGTTGGGCTCGTGCAGGAAGTCGATGAGCCGCGGTCGGTCCTTGCCCAGATCACCCGACCGCCCCAGCGCCCACCGCGCCGTCAACGGCCCGACGATCTCGTTCAGCGCCACTGTCGTCACGCCGACCACCAGGAAGAGCTGCCCGACCGTGTCCTGTAACGCGCCCTCGCGGATCTTCAGCAACAGGCCCACGGCCACGCCCGCCTGCGGGATGAGCGCCAGACCGATGTTGTCGCGCAGGCTGCGCGGCGCCCCGGCCACCTTCATCGCGATCCAGCCGGCCGCCACCTTGCCCAGCGCCCGCGCCACGATCACCACGACCGCCAGCAGGCCGGCCGGCGCCAGATAGCGGAGGTCCAGTTCGAGCCCGGCCAGCGTGAAGAACACCGCCAGGATGGCCGGCTCGAAGCTGGCGAAGGCGCGGTGCCCGACCTCTTCCTTGTCGGGCGCGATGTTGGCCAGGGTCGCGCCCAGGAAGAGACACGCCAGCAGCTCGGACACGCCCAGCGCATCGGCGACGCCGACGGTCACGAAGATCGCCACCAGTGAGATCGTGGCCAGTTTATCCGGCTGAAAGACGTGGCGCGTGATGAGCGCCATCCCCACGCCCACGCCGCCGCCGACCAGAAGCGACCCGACCAGTTGCACCATCGGCGCCAGCAGCACGCGGCCGAACCCGACGCCGGGGTCGGAGCTCGCGACGACCGCGGTGTACGCGAGTTCGAAGAGCGTGATGCACGCGATGTTGTTGAGCGCGACGGCCGCCATGAGCGTGGACACGAAGAGTCCCCGCGAGCGGCTCTCCTTGACGAGGGCAACGATCGTCGCGGGCGCCGTGGAGATCGCCAGCGTACCCAGCAGCAACCCGAAGACCCAGTTCCCGCCTCCGACCAGACGAACCGCTGCATAGACCAGCAGCGGCGGCACGAGCATCTCGAAGACAAGCAGCCAGCCCAGGCGCCTCAACGCCTTTTCCAGCCGATAGATATGCAGATGGCTGCCGACAGCCATGGCGATCAGGCCCAGCGCGAAGTTGACCACGGGCGTCAGACCGCGCGCAACCTCGTGGTCGAGCAGGCCCAGCACCGACGGACCGAGCAGGATCCCGGCCACGATCTGTCCGGTCACCGAGGGAATCCGAAGTCGTTTTGCCGCCTCTCCGCCCAGCATGCCGCAGGTGGTCAGAATCGCCAGCACGAACAGGTTGTTGTGAAAAACCTCGTACACAGGTCTCCTATTCTGTTTGTCCTCTGCCCGCCAGTAGGATACCTTGGGTCGGGAGGGATGCAAGTCTCGCTCGTTGCCAGGAGCAGTTTTTAGTTGCTCCTTATCGTCGAGTGTAGATATTCTGGCCAAGTGATCGCACCATCGCCCGAAATATCATGCAAAGAATTCTGGTGATCGACGACGAACCCGACGTGCGGGAATTCCTTGTCGCGGCCCTGTCCCGCGCCGGGTATCTTGTGACCGCAGCGGCCAACGGCCGCGAGGGAGTCCACGCCTGTCGGCGCGAAGAAATGGATCTGGTGATCACGGACCTCGTGATGCCGGAGAAAGAGGGGCTCGAGACCATTCTCGAGTTGCGCCGCGAACATCCGGACCTGGCCGTCATCGCGATCAGCGGCGGCCCCCGGGGCAGCAACCGCAACTATCTCGGCGCGGCGGAACTTTGCGGCGCCGACAGGGTGTTCGGCAAGCCCATCGCACCGGCAGCACTCCTGGCCGCCGTGAAGGACGTGCTAGGAACGCCGAAAACCAGCGACGAGTCTCTCGACGACCAGGCTCCCTGACCCGCGGAGGCACTTGGAATGGCAACCGTTCTCGTGATCGAAGACGACCAGGAAGTCCGGGAGTATCTCGTGGCCGTGCTGAGTCGTGCCGGACATACGGTTTCCGCCGCCTGCAACGGTCGGGACGGTGTGACGATGTTCCGCGACGATCCCGCGCAGGTCGTCATAACCGACATCATCATGCCGGAAAAGGACGGGATCGAGACCATCCTCGACCTGCGCCGCGAGCACCCGCGTCTGAAGGTGATCGCGATCAGCGGCGGTGGCCGCTCCACGCCGGAGAACTACCTCCATTCCGCTCGTTTGCTCGGGGCTGATCGGGCGATCCGGAAGCCGTTCAAGAACGAGGAGATCCTCTCGGCGGTCGAGGAACTGGCCGCCGAATAGTCGGTTCTTCCTCGACGATTGTTTTCGTCGCCACACGGCCACGACGCGCCCGCCCCGGAGCTTTGGCAAGCCCGCGCCGATCTAGGGCCTGACGCCCATCTCCCGCAGCAGGTGCTCCGCGCCATCCACCGCACCGGCCACCCACAGCACGTAGCGGATATCCACGCCGATCGAGCGGCTCCACGCCCGGTCCCAGGCGTAATCGTTGATCGTCGCTTCCCACGGCCGGTCGAAATTCAGCGCCGCGATCCGGCCCCGGGCGTCCAGGAGCGGGCTGCCGGAATTGCCCCCGACGGTGTCGGTCGAATAGAGCAGACAGACGGGCACCGAGGAACAACCGTCGCGCGCGCGGTCGCGCAATTTTGCGGGCAGACGATACGGCGGCCGGCCCGTGTCCTTCTCCAGCAGGCCGGCGACCGTGGTCACGGGCTCGAAAAAGACGCCGTCCCGCGGCCGATAGCCCTCGACCGTCCCCCAGCTCAGGCGCAACGTGCCGTTGGCGTCGGGGACGAAATCCTCGCCCATACGTTCCTGACGTGCGTCGACCAGCGCCGCCAGCAACGGATCCAGACGACCGCGTCGGCGACGGCCGTCCTCGCGCTGACGTTCCCACGCCGGGTACAAGCGCGCGGCCAGTTCGAGAAAGGGGTCGTCCAGACGGACCTGCTGCTCGCTGTCGAGTTGCGCGGCGGACCGGACCCACTGCGGGTCGGCCAGGTTGGTGCGCGCCAGCGCGTCGTCGAGCATGGCGGCCGCGTTCTCGACCTGCCCGTCGCCCACCAGGTCGCGCAACGGCTCGGGCACAGCCGCGGGCGGCAGCGCTCCGCCGCGGCGAAGCGCCTCGGCCAGGATCGCGCGCTCGACCTCGGGAACCAGACGCTCGGCACCGACGACGAGACCGGCCAGCGTCTGGTCGAAGTTCCTGTCCATGTAGGCGGTTTCGCGCTCGAGGTCGGGCTTCCCTCGTTCCCGGGCGGCTTCGTGGACCGACAGCGCCAGCCGCAGATAGGCCGGACTCTTGAAGATGAATCGGAGCCAGTACTCGGCGGGACGCGCGGCGTTCAACTCCTCGTAGAAAGCGTCGAGCGCCGGCAGGATGTCGCCGTAGCATTCGCGGCGGCCCGGGTCGGCGTCGATCCAGGCCGCGAGCCCGGCGTCGGCGGCCTCGCGCACCGCGACCAGGTCCAGGCGTTCGATCCCCTGCAACTTGCCGCGGTAGTTCTTGTGGGTGTTGTGCAGACTCTTGAGGCGACTGGCCAGACGACCGTCGCCGTTGGCCTCCATGAGCCGGATCTGCCAGCCGAACCAGTCGACGATCCACGGCATGCGGACACGGGCCTCGTGACGCATGAACGCCGCCGATCGATGTCGGTACGTGCGTCCGGGATAACCCAACACGAACACCGGATCGCCTTCACCGACTCCGTCGGTGGCCACCGGCAGATGCACGCGCGGACGGTAGGGCACGTTGTCCCGGGGATATTCGGCCGGGCTTCCGCCGGTTGCGG
>CAZJMO010000151.1:0-8067 GCA_964547085.1 uncultured Fibrobacteraceae bacterium
TGGCAGGCGCTGCGTTTCGGCGTGCCGACCCTGTTGGCCGGCAACGGCAGCGTCCTGAAGCACGCCCGCAGCGTGTCCGGCTGCGCCCTGGCGCTCGAGTCGGCGTTCGCCGAGGCCGGTTTCCCCGAGAACCTGTTCCGGACCGTGCTGGCCGACCACGCCGTCACCGGCGAACTGCTGGCCGACCGGCGCACGGCCGGCGTTTCGCTCACCGGCAGCACCGAGGCAGGGCGCCGCGTCGCCGAACTCGCCGGTCGGTATCTCAAGCCGTGCGTGCTCGAACTGGGCGGCAGCGACCCGTTCATCGTCCTGGCAGACGCCGACCTCGAACGAGCCGTGGCCGCGGCCGTGACCGGTCGGCTCCTGAACACCGGCCAGAGTTGCATCGCGGCCAAGCGGTTCCTGGTGGCGGCGCCGATCCACGACGAGTTCGTGAGCCGCTTCGCCGAGGCCGCGGCGTCACGGCGCATCGGTGATCCGCTGGATCCCGCGACCGAGGTCGGAGCGATCGTCAACGCGCAGGAACTGGCCAACCTGGAAGCGCAGATCCGGGACGCCGTCGACGGCGGCGCGCGCGTGGTCTGCGGCGGGGAACGTCCGGACCGCCCCGGGTGCTTCCTGGAACCGACGGTGCTGGCGAACGTGACGCCGACGATGCGCGTCTGGCGCGAGGAGGTCTTCGGACCGGTGGCGCCGGTGATGGCGGTGCGGGATGCGGAGGAGGCCCTGGCGCTGGCCAACGACACCGATTTCGGACTGGGCGGCTCGGTCTGGACGGCGGACGCGGCGGTGGGCGAGGACCTGGCGCGCCGTCTGGAATGCGGGTCGGCGTTCGTCAACAGCTTCGTCAAGAGCGATCCGCGGATGCCGTTCGGCGGCGTCAAGGAGAGCGGGCTGGGTCGCGAACTGGCGTGGTTCGGGCTGCGTGCGTTCACCAACGCCAAGGGCCTGAATCTCTACGACTGAGGTCTCCGGAAACGCGCGCGGCCGGCTCCCGCGAGGAAGCCGGCCGCCGTCGCAGTGCCCACATCTACCAGGACTTGCAGTCCACCTCGAAGTCCTCGCGCAACGCGTCGCAGCACGGGCACTTGGCCGGCGCCTTGGTCGACTCGTGAATGTAGCCGCAAACGCTGCATTTCCAGCGCACCTTGGTCTCCTTCTCCCAGACCTGGCCCTTTTCGACCATGTCCAGCAGCGCCCGGTAGCGGTTCTCGTGCTCGGCCTCGACCTTGGCGACCATCTTGAACGCGCGCGCGACGTCCTTGAAGCCTTCTTCCTCGGCGATCTTCGCGAATTCGGGGTAGAGTTCGGTCCACTCCTCGTTCTCGCCGGCCGCGGCCGCGGCGAGGTTCTCGGCGGTGTTTCCGACCTTGCCGGCCGGGTACGTGGCCGTGATCTCGGCGGTTCCGCCCTCGAGGAACGAGAAGAAGACGCGGGCGTGTTCCAGCTCGTTCTCGGCGGTCTCCAGGAAGATCTCGGCGACACGCGTCAGACCGTCTTCGGCGGCCTGCTCGGCGAAGTAGGTGTATCGGCTGCGGGCCTGGCTTTCGCCGGCAAAAGCCTTCAGCAGGTTCAGTTCGGTGCGGGTTCCCTTGATCGTGGGCATGGGCGGCCTCCGGTTCTGTGTGACGGGTTCGAAAGTATACGACGGAAATGTAGAGTATTGGCGCACTTTGGGCATATGCATGTGATTTTGTCGCGGCAAAAGATGGGCCGGGCGCCTATTGTTGCTGCATGGCACGACAACGACACAGGCACACGAGCCGCGGACAGGCGGCGCGGCGCATCGGGGCGATCCTCGACGCGGTGCGCGGTCGTGGTCGTGAGCAGTTCGACCGCCGGGACCCCGAGCGCGGGCCGCGCGCCCGTAAGCTGGACCTGCAGCGCCACGGCCGGCTCTTCGACCGCCTGGCGACGCTCGACTTCGAGTACCTGCTCTCGCTGGATTTCGCCGCCAGCGCGGACGCGCTGCGGATCCTGCTGCCGCAGTCGGTGCTCGGGCGCGCGCAGAACGGACACGGGTTCTGGCGCGACGAGACCGGCGTGCCGCTGGCCTTTCCCGACGCCACCTTCGACCGCATCCTGACGGCGCTGGAACAACTGGATCCGGGGCTGAAGGCGCCGGTCGTGCGCCGCGAGCGGGGTCATCGGCTGGAGCGGCTCGAGACCTGGTTGCTGGCCAACCTGGATCGCGACGAGATCCTGCTGGAAGACAAGGGTCGTCCGTTGCTGGGCATCGAACTTTTGCGCGGTCGTCGGGTGTGTACCCGCGATTTCCTGCGTGGCATGCTCCTGGCCGGCTGGATGGACGACCTCGACCAGCGCCGCATGTGCATGTCCCATCACCGCCGCACCTTCGAGGGGGATCCGCTGGACATCGGCGGCGGCAAGACCTACGTCGTTAGGCCGGATCTGCTGGCGGCTGTCGGCATCGCCGATCCGGGGCGCGGCGAATATGCCGCGGAGGACATCCGCCGACTGCAGGAGATCGGCGTCATCATGCGCGAGGATCGCGTATACGAGCGACCCGAGTTCGAGCAGGCGTACTTCCGGCAGCGGACGGGCGACGGTGTCTGCGACGATCTGGCGCTGATCTGGATCGGTGCCCGGCACGGCTGGGACGCCTATCTCGGCGCGTTCCTGATGGACGCGGTCGACACCTACGACAAATTCCTGTGGCGGTTCCGTCCCGGGGGAGTCGACGGTCGCATGGCCGCCGCGGTGCGCGACGCCTGGCGTGCGCGATACGGCGAGGAACTGGTCACCGGCGTCGAGATCCTCGACGTCATCCGCTTCGGTGCCAAGCTCAACGATCCCCGCTGTCTGCTCAGTTCGAGCCACCGGCGCTTCATCCAGACCGAGCAGGGCAGCAAGGTCCCGACGCTGCTGAACCATTGGCGGTTCCTGCAGGGCGATCCGATCTACGAGATCGAACTGGGCTACGCGCGCTATCCTTCGCGCAAATTCTACGACACCGCGCTCAAGCGACTGGCAATGCTGGAGATCGACGTCCCCGAGCCGAGCTATGTCGCGCCGCGGAGACGCCGCCGCTGACCCCGGCCGCTCCGCTAGCGATACGCGGCCAGCCCGGTGACGGCCTGTCCCACGATCAGCGTGTGGATCTCGTGTGTTCCCTCGTAGGTGTAGACCGATTCCAGGTTGTTCATGTGCCGTCCGGGGGAGAACTCGTCGGTGATACCGGCGGCTCCGAGGATCGACCGCGCCGTCCGCGCCGTCTCCAGCGCCATGGCCACGTTGTTGCGCTTGGCGAGCGAGACCAGCGGGAACTCGTTGACTCCGGAGTCCTTGAGCCGACCGAGCTGGATCGCCAGGAGCTGACCCTGGGTGATGTCGGTCACCATCTGGGCGAGTTTGGCCTGGGTGAGCTGGAAGCCCGCGATCGGTTTGCCGAACTGCTCGCGTTCGAGAGCGTATTCCAGCGCGCAGTGGTAGCTGTCGGCAGCCGCGCCGACGGCGCCCCAGGCGATGCCGTAGCGGGCCTCGTTGAGGCAGCTCAGCGGCCCCTTCAGACCCTCGACGCCGGGCAGGCGGCGGCTGTCCGGGACGCGGACCTCGTCCATGATCAATTCGCCGGTGTCCGACGCGCGCAGGCTGAACTTGCCGTGGACCGCCTGCGCGGAAAACCCGGCGTCGTCCTTCTCGAGCAGGAAGCCGCGGACCTTGCCGTCGTTCTCGTCGCGGGCCCAGACGACGGCGAGGTCGGCCATGGTGGCGCTGGTGATCCACATCTTGTTGCCGGAGATCACCCAGCCGTCGCCGTCGCGCTTGCAACGGGTCTCCATGCCGGCGGGATCGGAGCCGTGGCCCGCCTCGGTCAGGCCGAAGCACCCGACGAGCTCGCCGGTGGCCAGCTTGGGCAGGTAACGCTGTTTCTGGGCGTCGGTGCCGTAGACGCTGATCGGCCACATGACCAGCGACCCCTGCACGCTCGCGAAGCTGCGCAGGCCGCTGTCGCCGCGTTCCAGTTCCTCGCAGATCAGTCCGTAGACGGTGTAGCTCAGGCCGTGGCACCCGGGGCCCTGGACGCTGGGGCCGAGCAGGCCGAGTTCGCCCATCTCGGGGATCACCTCGGCGGGGAAGGTGCCGGCGGCGTGGTGTTCCTTGATCAGGGGCAGGAAGCTGCGATCGACGAAGCGGCGGACCATGGTCTGGACCGACCGCTCCTCCTCGCTCAGCAGATGCGAGATCCTGAAGAAATCGACGCCGTGGTAGGGCTTCATATCTCGGGACACCTTTCGGAAGGGGCGCTGCGACGCTGTCGAGAAAAGATAGTCCCTGTTCAGGCGGATGCCACGGCGGCGCGCATAAAAAAGCGGCCTCCGGTCAAGGAGGCCGCCCGGGGGAATCAGGCTCAGAGCTGTTCGACCGAGAGGACCTCGGGAATCTCCGCGCGCAGGCGCTTCTCGATACCCTGCTTGAGGGTCATCGTGGCCATGGGGCAGTTGCCGCAGGCGCCCTTCATCCGCACCGTCACCACGCCGTCGTTGAAGTCGATGAACTCGACATCGCCGCCGTCCTTCTGCAGGGCCGGCCGGATGGTCTCGATCACGGCCTTGATCCGGTCTTCCATGGATGGTTCCTTTCCCCGGCGCGACCGCCGGCGGTTGCTGTACAGGAAATACCTTAGTCAGGCGGCCGCGTGTGTCAAGCCCGCCCTTGTAGGGGGACCGGCGGGCCCCTACAATGCGCCGAAAAGGAGCGGGCATGACAGCGACATTGCGCGAGGAACTCAGGGTGGTCCGCGATCTGGCCGCGGCCGGGGGAGCCTTCCTCCTGGAACATCACGGACAGGCGCTGCGCATCGACCGCAAGGGCGCCGTGGACCTGGTCACCGACATCGACCGCCGCAGCGAGGAACAGATCCTCGTCGAGTTGATGCGACGATTCCCCGACGATACGATCATGGCCGAGGAGGGCGGCGCACAGACCGGCGACAGCGGTCGGATCTGGTACGTCGATCCTCTCGACGGCACCACCAACTACGTCCACGGCTACAGCCATTTCGCAGTCTCGATCGCCTGTTGCGACGAGGACGGCCCGTTGCTGGGCGCGGTCTGCGCCCCGTACCTGGACGAACTGTACGTGGCGGCCCGCGGTTTGGGCGCCGTGCAGGTCCGCCCGCGCGCCGGCGTCGAGCGGGTTCTGCCGCGCCGCGGACCCGTGGTGCTGACCGAGGCGCTGCTGGCCACCGGGTTCTCGTACACGCGGGACGATCGGATCGATCGCGTCTGCGGCTGGGTCCGTCGTTGCCTGCGCGCCGGCTGCCACGGCGTGCGTCGCGCCGGCAGCGCAGCGATCGACCTGTCCCACGTGGGCGCCGGTCGCCTCGACGGCTATTTCGAACTGACCCTGCGTCCGTGGGATGTCGCCGCGGGCACGCTCGTCTGCCGCGAGACCGGATGCCTGGTCACCGACATCCAGGGGACGCCGCATCCGCTCCAGTGGGATTCCGTGGTCGCGGCCGCGCCGGACCTGCACGGTGAGATCCTGGAGATCCTGGCGCGACCGGCCCCCGATGCGGAGGACCGCGATTGAGCCACCGCGCCGCGGCACTGCTCCTGCTGATCCTGGCGGCGGCGCCGGCGGGTGCGGGCGAGTGGACGCTCGACGCGCCGGAGGTCGTCCTGACGGGCGTACCGTTCACGGCCGTGGTGACCGGCGACGCGCATGACTTTCCGGTGCTTCTGCTGGCGAAGGCCGGCGCCGACACCGTCCGAGGTCCGGGCGATGTCCCGGGGCTGCGGCTGGCGTCCGGGCAAACGCTGCGGTTGACCTCGCTCGCCGGCCGCGATCTCGCCACGACCGCGCCGCGCGTTCTGCCCGGCTGGACCGCGGTGATTCCGCCGCTGCTGGCGATCGCGTTGGCGTTGCTGACGCGACAGGTGCTCGTCTCGCTCGTGCTGGGCGGCTGGTGCGGCTGCATGCTGCTGGTCGGCTGGCGGCCGCTGGCGGCGCTGCTGAGGCTGGGCGACAGATTCCTGGTCGAGGCCCTGGCGCAGCCCGACCACGCCAGCATCGTGCTGTTCACGACGATCCTCGGCGGCATGGTCGGCGTCATGGCGCGCGGCGGGCTGACCGAGGGCGTGGTCCGGGCGCTGGTGCGGCGCGTGGGCGGCCGCCGTGGCGGTCAGACGGCGACCGCGGCCATGGGGACGGTCATCTTCTTCGACGACTACGCCAACACCCTGCTCGTGGGCACCACCATGCGTCCGCTCACCGATCGCCTGCGCATCAGCCGCGAGAAGCTCGCCTATCTCGTGGACTCGACGGCGGCGCCGGTGGCGACCCTGGCGGTGATCTCGACCTGGGTGGGCTTCGAGGTCGGGCTGATCCAGGACGCGCTGGCCGCGCTGGGCCGCGAGACAGCGACCGCCTACACGGTGTTCCTGCGCAGCCTGCCGTACAGCTTCTATCCGTGGCTGACGTTGCTGTGCGTCTATCTGATCGCGGGCACGGGCCGTGATTTCGGCGCCATGCGCGCGGCCGAGAGACGGGCCCTGAAGACCGGGCAGGTGCTGCGGCCGGGGGCGCGCCCGGCGAGCGAGACCCTGGTGACCGCCGGGACCGGGGACGCGGGTGCGGACGGGGCGGAGGCGCCGGCGACGGTGCACCCGCTGCTGGGCCTGCTGCCCATCGCCACGGTGATCGGGACCACGGCGCTGGGGCTGGTGCTCGACGGACGCGGAGCCGCCATCGAGTCGGGCATCGTCGCGCCGGGCATGCGCGAGGTGCTCAACCATGCCGACAGTTTCGCGGTGTTGATGTGGGCGGCGCTGATGGGGACGCTGGCGGCGGTACTGGTGACCATCGGGCTACGCCGGCTCTCGCTCCGGGACGCGGTGGACGGTTTCGTCGATGGTTGCCGCGCCATGATCATCGCGGTCACGATCCTGCTGCTGGCCTGGAGCCTGAGCGCGGTGTGCGAGCAGTTGCACACCGCGGACTTCCTGGTCGACGCCTGCCGCGGCGCGCTGTCGGCCCGTCTGTTGCCTGCGGTGACGTTCATCCTGGCGGCCGCGGTGAGTTTTGCGACCGGCACGAGCTGGGGGACCATGGCCATCCTGATGCCGTTGGTCTTCCCGCTGGGCGCGCTGCTGCCGGCGGCCGAGGGCCTGGCGCCCGCGACCGCGTCGGGCATCCACCTGGCCGCGATCAGCGCCGTGCTCGCCGGCGCGGTCTTCGGCGACCACTGCTCGCCCATCAGCGACACCACCATCATGTCGTCCCTCGCCAGCGGCAGCGATCACGTCGACCATGTCCGCACGCAGCTTCCGTATGCCGTGCTCGTCGGCGCGGTGGCGCTGACGGCCGGGTATCTGCCGGTGGGCTGGGGCCTGCCGCCGTGGGCCGGCCTGTTGGCGGGCGCGGCGGTGATCACCACGGTCGTCCTGGTGCTGGGGCGGCGGCCGACGGAGGAGGAGTCGTGAGCCTGGTGGCGCTGATGACGGATTTCGGCGTCGCGGACACGTACGTGGCCGAGATGAAGCTCGCGCTCCTGCGCCTCGGGCCGCCGGACATGCAACTGCTCGACATCACGCACGCGGTGCCGCCCGGCCGCGTCGAGGCCGCGAGCTGGGCGTTGCGACGCATCTGGCGACAGCTCCCGGACCGGACGATCGTGCTGGCGGTCGTCGACCCCGGCGTGGGCACGGAGCGGCCGGCGGTCGTTGCGGAGGTCGACGATCGCTGGTACGTGGGGCCGGGCAACGGGACCGCCGCGTTCCTGCGGTCGTGCGAACCGTTGCGCGTCTGGCGTCTCCGGGCGCCGACGGCGCCGCCGGGACTGTCGGCCTCCACCACGTTCCACGGTCGCGATCTCTTCGCTCCCGCTGCCGCGCGCCTGGCGGACGGCGATGCGCCCGGGAACCTGGCCGATCCCGGTGCGCCAGCCGATCTGGGCGCGCTGCCCGTCCGGGAGTCCCGCGACGACGCGTGCACCGTGGTCTGGATCGACCGCTTCGGCAACCTGGTGACCGACCTCGACCGCCACGACGTTGTCGGCGCGCACCTCGCCGCGGGCGCGATTCTCCGGGTGGGTGAGCGAAC
>CAZJMO010000152.1:0-4870 GCA_964547085.1 uncultured Fibrobacteraceae bacterium
CCTGCGCCCGTCACCTCGAGGCGGTCGCCGGAGCCTGTGAAGTCGCCGTGGCGGGAGAGCGCGACGACGACCTCGTCGCGGGGCCAGCGGTAGCCCCGCGCGGACGCGTCGTCCCACACGGCGTCGCGGATCGCCCGCCGGCAGGAGTCGAGCGCCTCCCGCTTCTCGGGCGTCAGGAGCCCGAGCTTCCGGGCGCCGACCGGCGTGTACCACGCCTTCGTGACCTTCTCCTTTCGCGGGTCCCAGCGGCAGCCGAACGTGACCGGCTCCCATTCGTAGTCCTTGCTGAGCCGGGCCCGGCCCGTGCCGGTCCGCTCGCCCAGCTTCCCCTTTTCCGCCCGCGTGACGCTGGCCGACAGCGCCGCAGCGGACCGGCCCGCGCGCGTCGTGGTCGAGCCGGGCCCGCTCCACAGGTTGGCGACGATCATGGTCGAAGGCGCCGAATTCCCGGGGCGCGCCCGGCTGCTGGAACGATGGCTGCCGCGGCCCGGAGATCCCTTCGACGCATCGGCCTACCGGGAAGCCGTGAGCGGGCTCGTGGCCAGCTGCGCCGAACGCGGCTACCCGTTCCCGGTGTGGGTCACGCGGCGGCTCGACGTGGATGCCGACCTCGCCGAGGTACGCGTCACGGCGTTGCTGGTGCCGGGTCCGCTGGGCGTGATCGGTCCGCAGTCGGCGACCCTCGAGAGTCGGCGCGGAGAGGAATTCCTGATCCGGGCGGCCGGTATCCGTAGTGGGAACCGGTTCCGCGAGTCCGACCTCCGGCGTGGTGTCGACCGTCTCCTGGCGCGCGACCTGTACACGCGCGTGGACGCACCGCAGGTGTATGTGACAGCGTCGCGTGACACCGTGGGGCTGCTCTGGCGGGTGCAACCACGGAAGAGCCCCAACCGGGTCGCGGTCGTTCTGGGTCTCAGCCGACCGCAGGACGGCGGCACGCGCCTGAGCGGCCAGGTGGATCTGGACTTCCCGAATCTGGCCGGAACGGGTCGACGGCTCACCGCGGGCTGGAGCGACGACGGGCAGGATCGGTCGCACTTCGGGTTCTCGTACCTCGAACCGCTGGTGATGGGCACGCCGCTGGATACGGACATCGCCCTGGACAGCGAGGTGCTGACCGACATCTACACGCGGTTCACCCTGGAGAACACGTGGCGGTTGCCGGTGGTCAGCCTCTGGGGTGTGGAGGCCGGTTTCGGCTGGGACCGGACGACCTATCCCGACGGCGATGTCGAGGGGACACGGCGGCTGAGGGCCCGTCTGGGGCTGGTGCACAACCGGGGCGACCGCGCGCGCAGCGGCTGGTCGGCGTCGTTCGGCGTCGAGAACGCCAGCCGCAGCACGACGCTCCGGCCTTTGGAGGAAGACGAGACGGAATCGGCGGCGGCGAGCCGGCTGGGCAGCCAGGACAACCAGCGCCTGCTCGAGGGCGACCTGGCCGGCGAACTCTGGCTGCGCCCGGAGCTGAGCGTGGCGGCTCACGGGAGCTACCGCCGGAACGACGCGGACACCCTTCCGGTGCCGCTGGCGGAGCAGTATCGATTCGGCGGCGCGACCACGCTGCGCGGGTACCGGGAGGACGAGTTCCACGGCGAGACAGCGGCCTGGGGCGGGGTCGAGGTGCGTCTCGGCCGGGTCCGGCGGTCGCGGGTTTACACGTTCGTGGATGTGGGATATTTTGAATTCTCCGTCCGCGACGACGAGAGCGCTGCGGACGTTCTCGCGACTCGTCGCGGCACCAACGTCGGTTTCGGGCTCGGCCTGCTGACGGTCGGGGCGCCCGGACATATCAATCTGGCGGTCGGCTTCCCCGGCGACGTCGATTTCGAGACCGCCAAGCTCCACGTCTCGCTGCTCGGCAGCTTCTGATGGACGGCTGGCCGGCTGCTGCGAGGCCGGGCCGGAGGTGCGCATGAATCAGCAGGAGGCCCGCGCGCGCATCGCCGCGCTGCGTGCCGAGATCGAACACCACCGGCGCCTCTACTACCGCGAGGCGCGGCCCGAGATCGACGACCAGGAGTACGACGCGATCGAGCGCGAGCTGGCCGACCTGGAGGCCGCGCATCCGGAACTGGCGGTGCCCGACGGTCCCAGCGACCGGGTCGGCACCGACCACGACGACCGTTTCGTCGCGGCGCCGCACTCGCGGCCGATGCTCAGCCTGGCCAACACCTACGACATCGACGAGATCGCGGCCTTCGACCAGCGCGTGCGCCGGGAGCTGGAGGACGACGCGGCGGTCCTCTACACCGTCGAGCCCAAGATGGACGGCGTGGCCCTGGCCGTGCGGTACCGCGACGGGGTGCTGACCGCGGCGCTCACCCGCGGCGACGGCGGACAGGGCGATGTCATCACGCGCAACGCCGCCACCATCACCGGCGTGCCGACGCGGCTGCCCGACGACTGGCGCGCGGCGTTTCCGGAACCGGTCGAGGCGTGCGAGGCGCGCGGCGAGGTCTACCTGACGCTGTCGCGCTTCGAGGCGCTGAACCGGGAACGCGAGGACGCCGGGCTCGATCCGCTGGCCAACCCGCGCAACGCGACCGCCGGGACGCTCAAGACGCTGGACCCGGCCGAAGTGCGGCGGCGCGGGCTGTCGGTCGTGTTCTACCAGCTGTTTCCCCTCGACGCGGACGACCGCTGGACCGAGTCGGGCGACATGCGGACGCACCGCGACGAGATGGCGGGGCTGTCGCGCCTGGGAATGCCGGTCAACGAGCATCTGCAGACCGCGGACCGTCCCGAAGCGCTGCAGCCGTGTCTGGAACGTCTCGAGGCGCTCCGCGGCGGGCTGGACTACCAGATCGACGGGGCGGTGATCAAGGTCGACGACGCGGAACAACAGCGACGGATCGGGTGGACGGCCAAGGCGCCGCGATGGGGCGTCGCCTACAAGTTCGCGGCCGAGGAAGCGATCACGACCCTGCGCCGGATCACGCTGCAGGTCGGCCGCACGGGCGTGATCACGCCGGTGGCCGAACTGGACCCCGTCACGCTGGCCGGGACCACCGTCAGCCGCGCCACGCTGCACAACTGGGAGGAACTGGAGCGCAAGGACATCCGCGTGGGCGACCGCGTCGCGGTGGCCAAGGGCGGCGACATCATTCCCAAGGTGCTGCGCTCGTTTCCCGCCGAGCGCGACGGCAGCCAGGAGCCCCTGCCGGTTCCGTCGGCGTGCCCGGTCTGCGACGCGCCCGTTGCCCGGCGCGAGAGCGAGGTCGCGCTGCGTTGCACCAACCCGTTCTGTCCGGCGGTGCGCGCGGGCCGTCTGCGCCACTTCTCCGGCCGTCAGGCGTGCGACATCGACGGCCTCGGCGGCCAGGGCGTCGAACTCCTCGTCGAGCAGGGCCGGATCAAGACGCCGGCCGACCTCTTCCGCCTCGATCGCACCGCGCTGGCCGCGCTGCCGGGTTGGGGCGAGATCTCGGCCGATCGGTTGCTGCGCGGGATCGCCGCGGTGCCCCGGCGTCCGTGGGCGGCCAAGATCTTCGCGCTCGGGATTCCGCAGGTCGGAATCACCACCGCCACGACGCTGGCGCGCGAGTACCCGTCGCTGGCGGCCCTGGAAGCCGCGACGAGCGAAGAACTTGCCCGGCTGGACGACATCGGACCGATTGTCGCGCGTGCGATCCTCGCCTGGTTCGCCGACGCGAACAGCCGCTTGCTTCTGGAGGATCTGAAGTCCGTGGGCTTCTTCCTCGAGCAGGAACAGCAACCGGAGATCGTGGCGGACGATACGGACGGCGGCGAGTTCTTCCGACGCACCTTCGTGCTGACCGGAACGCTGGTGAGCATGACGCGGGTGGAGGGCAAGGCGGCGATCGAGCGCCTGGGCGGCAAGGTTTCCGGCAGCGTCAGCAAGAAGACCGCGGTGCTCGTCGCCGGCGAGAAGCCGGGCAGCAAGCGGGACAAGGCCGAACAACTTGGTATCGCCGTCTGGGACGAGGACACCTTCCGCGCGAAACTCGCCGAAGCGGAGGCCGCAATTGACCGGTGAACCTGCCCGGCTGCTCCTGCAACGATCCGACCGGATGCTCGACGTCGGCGCGCCGCACCGCGAGAACGTATCGGCGGAACCCGGCCCGGACGTGATCCTCGAGGATTGCACCCTGCCTACCGATCGGCTGCTTCTGAGCGCCGGCGGCGGTTGGCGCGTGCGTCCCGAATTGCTGTGGTCGTTGCTCGACCCGCTGGATGCCCGCGGCGACCCGGACGAACGCGAAGACCTGGATGTCGCCCGTCGCGTCTGGCGACGCCTGGCGTGGTGGCGCGCGTTGGCGTCGACCGAACGCGCAGGCGTGACTGCGGCGCTGGATCGCTGTGCGCGTCGCGGCGGCGAACTGGTGGCGCTCCTGGACCGTCTGGCGGCGTCGGGCAACCCGCTCGGCGAGGGCGCCGCGACCGCCGAGGATGCGGCGCCGACGGTCGCGCCGGAACTGCCGGCGGACGCGGCGGCGCTGGCGGATTTCCTGGTCGCCGAGGATGGACTCGGCGCGTGTTACGGCGCCGACTGGTCGCCGCGCACGCAGCAGGCGGATCTCGCCGCGGCGGTGGTCCGCGCGCTCGGCACCTCCCAGCCGTTGCTGGCCGAGGCCGGTACCGGTACAGGCAAGACCGTGGCTTACCTGGCGCCGCTCTTGGCGCGGCTGGCCGCCGACAAAGGCCGCGCGGTCATCGCGACCTACAGTCGCGCGCTGCAGACCCAGATTCTCGACGGCGATCTGCCGCGACTGATCGCGGGGCGGCCGGAACTGGGCGCCCGCCTGCTCATGGGCCGCGGCAACTACTGCTGCCTGCGGCAGCGACGCGGTTATCTGTCGCAACCGATCGAGGATGCGCGCGATGCAGCCAAGAATGCGGCGTTCCGCTG
>CAZJMO010000152.1:4917-5192 GCA_964547085.1 uncultured Fibrobacteraceae bacterium
CGGGCGCGGAGGCTGGCCCGCGACGCCAGGCTGGTCGTCGTCAACCACGCGCTCCTGCTCAGCGATCAGGCGGCCGGCGGCGCGCTGATCGGCCCGTTCGACGATCTCGTGGTGGACGAGGCGCACCGGTTGCCCGGGGTCGTGCTTGACGCGCGGTCGGTGATGCTCGACAACATGCGTCTGACCGTGCTGGAGGAACTGCTGGGTGAGATGCGGCCGGCGGGCCAGACGCTGGAGACGCCGGCGTTGCTGGCGGTGCGGCTCGGTGGCTTGCC
>CAZJMO010000152.1:5239-8048 GCA_964547085.1 uncultured Fibrobacteraceae bacterium
GACGCTCATGCCGGGGTCGGCGCCGTCGGCGGGCCAGCGTCTGCGCGTGGCCGACAAGGACGTGGCGTTCGCGCCGCTGGCCGACCGGATCGCCAAGCTGCTCGCTGCGGCGGCGGACGCGGCGACGGCGGGGGCGACGCTCAACCAGCGGGCCGAGACCGTCGGGGAAACGTCGGATTCGGTCACCGACCTGCTCGCGCGTTGCGCGCAGGCAGGCCAGCTCGTGCGGCAACTCGAGCGCGACGTCCGCTTCGTGACCGGTGATCCGAGCGACCGCTGGGTGACGTGGATCGAACCGGCGCGACGCGGCGGGTTGCGCGGGATCGGCGCGACGCCGCTGGAATCGGGACCGCTGTTGCGCGAACTGTGGTCCGAGTCCGAACGCGCACCGGTCGCCACCAGCGCGACGCTCGCCGTCAACGGCGATTTCGGGTTCATGCTGAACGAACTGGGCCTGACCGGTCGCCGGCCGCCCACCGGCACGCTCACGGTGCCCTCGCCGTTCGCCTGGGAGGAACAGGCGCTGTGCCTGGCGCCGGAGGACATGCCGGATCCCGACAAGCCGGATTTCGCGGACGCGGTGGCGGGGATCCTGTCCGACCTGCGGCGCGAAGTGCCGCGCCAGACACTGGCGCTGTTCACCTCCTATCGCCTGCTCGAGCAGGTGGCCGAGACGGTACGGAGCGGGGAATCGGCCGACCTCTTCAACGACCGCCCGCGCGAGCTGCTGGTCCAGTCGGCGCACGCCGGTCCGGGCGAGCTGCGGGAGCGTTTCCGGCGCGGTCGCGGCGCCATGCTGCTGGGGACGAGCACCTTCTGGGAAGGCGTCGATTTCCCAGGGGAGAGCCTGGAGATCGTGGTCGTGACCAAGCTGCCGTTCCTGGTGCCGAACGACCCTTGGGTGCAGGCTCGCTGCGAACATCTGCGCCAGGCGGGGGAGGATCCGTTCCGGGACTTCATGGTGCGCGACGCGGTGCTGCGGTTGCGCCAGGGCGTGGGCCGGTTGCTGCGGCGGCGCACCGACCGCGGGGTCATCCTGCTGCTGGACAACCGGTTGATCACGCGTCGTTACGGGGCTACGTTTCTGTCGGCTCTGCCGGCGCCCGTGCGCTGGCTGCCGCGCCGGGACCAGCTCGCCGGCGCGGTCGGTGAATTTCTCGACCGTCATTGAACGAGGTCTCACAACATGGATAACGCTCCCTTCGTCATCGGCGAACAGACGCTCGATACCGCGATGTTCACCGCCATTACCGCCGGCCGCCGGAAGGCGAGCCTGGGTGTCGCCGCGCGTGAGCGCGTGGCCAAATGTCTCGCGTTCCGGCGTCGCCTCGAGGGCGGCAACACCCGGATCTACGGTGTGAACACCGGCTTCGGCAAGCTGGCCGACACCGTCATCCCCGCGCCGCAGCTGGCGGATCTGCAGCGCAATCTGGTGCGCAGCCATGCTGTCGGCTGGGGCCCGGCGCTGTCGCGGCCCGAGGCGCGCGGCATGCTCCTGCTGCGGGCGATGAGCCTCGCCGGCGGGCACTCCGGCGTGCGTCCGGAGGTGATCGACCAGCTGCTGTGGCTGCTCGAATCCGGGGTCACGCCCTGGATCCCGTCGCGCGGGTCGGTCGGGGCGAGCGGGGACCTGGCGCCGCTGGCACACCAGGCGCTGGTGCTCATGGGCGAGGGACACGTGCTGGACGAACGCGGCGAGCCGGTGCCCGCCGGGCCGGTGCTGGCGGAGCTTGGACGCGCGCCGCTGGTGCTCGAGGCGAAGGAGGGGCTGGCGCTCATCAACGGGACCCAGTTCATGACCAGCCTGGGGCTGCGCGCGGTGGCGCGGTCGTTGAACCTGGTGCGGCATGCGCTCCTGGCGGCGGCGCTGACGGTGGAGGCGCTCGAGGGCAGCATGAAGCCCTTCGGCAAGGCGTATCACGAGTTGCGGCCGCATCGCGAGATCGGCGACGCGGCGGCGGTGCTGGAAGCGTTGCTGCGCGGCAGCGAGGTCATGGCGCATCATCGCGACTGCGGTCGCGTCCAGGATCCCTATTCCGTGCGCTGCTGTCCGCAGGTCGTGGGCGCGAGCCTCGGTCAGGTGCGCCGCGCGCAGGACGTGCTGCTGTGCGAGGCGGGGTCGGTGACGGACAATCCGGTCCTGTTTCCCGACACCGGCGAAGTGATCACCGGCGGCCACTTCCACGGACAGCCGCTGGCGCTGCAGTTCGACGCGATGTACGCCGCGGCCTCGGAGATCGCGAGCATCGCCGAGCGACGCATCAACCTCATGCTCTCGGGCAACGGCGGCCGGTTGCCGCGTTTCCTGGCGGCGGATCCGGGGCTGGAATCCGGGCTGATGATCGCGCAGTACCTGGCGGCCGCGCTGGTCTCCGAGACCAAGAACAAGGCCTTCCCGGCGGCGGTGGACTCGATCCCCACCAGCGACGGGCAGGAGGACCATGTGAGCATGGGCAGCGTGGGCGCGCTCAAGCTCGGGCCGGGAATCGACCGCTGCGAAGCGGTGGTCGCGCTGGAGATCCTGACCGCCGGACGGGCGCTCGAATTCATCACGCAGGAGGGCGCCGCGCGGCGGCTGGGCCGTCCCGTGCTGCGGCCGGCGACGCCGTTGGTCGGCGTTCTGGCGTGTTTGCGCGAGGCGATCGACCTGACGCCGGGTGACCGGACGCTCACCGCGGACTTGGAGACCGTCGTCGGGCTGATCCGCGACGGCCGTCTGATCGAGGATCTGGACACGGCCCTGGCGCCGGTCGGCTGAAGGAGGCCCGAATCATGTCCGAAGCGTATCTAAGCACGCCGGTACCGGCGC
>CAZJMO010000153.1:0-8044 GCA_964547085.1 uncultured Fibrobacteraceae bacterium
CAGCGTCAGCCCGGTCGCCAGCAGCAATCCGCCGATCACCGTCACCGCGAGCGGCGCGCGCAGTTCGGCCCCCTCGCCCAGGCCCAGCGCCATCGGCAGCAGGCCCAGAACGGTGGTGGCGGTCGTCATGAGGATCGGCCGCAGCCGCTCGCGTCCGGCCTGCCGCGCGGCGCCGCGGGCATCCATTCCGCTGCGCCGGAGCTGGTTCATGCGGTCGACCAGGACGATCCCGTTGTTGACCACGATCCCGGCCAGCATGATCGCCCCGATGACCGCGAAAACGCTCAGCGGCCGTCCGGCGATCGCCAGGCCGTAGATGGCCCCGGCCAGCGCCAACGGCACGGTGATCATGATGATCAGCGGGTGCAGCACCGACTCGAACTGCGAGGCCATCACCAGGTACACCAGGAAGATCGCGAGCAGAACAGCCAGTTGCAGCGATTTGAAGCTGCGCGCCATCTCGCTGTTCTGGCCGCCGAGTCCCGCGGTCACGCCCGGCGGCAACGCCAGCCCGCGCAGGCGATCGGCGATCTCGTCGCTGACCGAACCGAGGTCGCGTCCGGCGAGGTCGGCCGTGACCAGCGCCGCGCGCTTGCCGCCGAGGCGGTGGATCTCCGCCGGTCCGCGCGCCTCCTCGAGGTCGGCGACCGCCGACAGCGGCACGGTGATGCCGCCGCGCTCGGCGACGACCAGATCCTGCACCGCCGACAGCGTCGAGCGCTGGTCGGCACGGCCGCGGACACGGATGTCCAGATGGCGTTCACCGTCCCGGAAACGACCCGGCACGGTGCCGCCGACCTTGGAACGGATCGTCTGCGATACCTGCTCCTGGTCGAGTCCCAGCAGCCCCAGTTTGTCCCGATCCAGGGCGATCCGGATCTCGGGCGAGCCGGGAACCATTGCCTGGCGCACGTCCCGCAGCCCGTCGATGCTTCCGAGCATCTCGGCCACGCGGTCGGCGCCGCGCTGCAGCGCGTCGAGATCCTGTCCGTGGACATCGACCTCCACCGGCGCGCTCAGGTTCAACAACGCGGGCCGCCGCACCTCGAGGCGCATCTGGTCATCGTCGGTCACCATGGCGCGCGCCGCGAACAGCACCTCCGCCTCCACCTGCGGCTCTGTGCTCGCAAGCTGCACCTGGATCTCCGCCCGGTTCTCCTTCTGGCGCGACGCGCCGCCGCCGGCATCCCGGCTGATCCCCACCTCGGCCGCCACGCGGAGGACACCCGGCAGCGCAGTCAACTGAGTCTCAAGCGCCGCGCAGGCGCGGTCGGTACGATCCAGCGGCGTGCCCTCGGGCAACTCGACCTGGAGCGTCAACGACCCCTGCGCCAGCGGCGGCACCAGTTCGGTTCCCAGTCCTCCGACCAGCAGCACGGCGCCCCCGGCGGCGAGCACGACCACCAGCAGCACCACCGCACGAGCCCGCAGGGCGCCGGCCAGGAGACGGTCGTATCCCGCGGCCAGCCGCGGCCAGAGGCGCGCGTGCCCGGCGGTCAGAGGCAACAGCAGGAGCGTCAACGCCCACTGCAGGAATCGGGCGATCCCACGCACCAGCACGACGAGAGCCAGCGGCAGTCCCAGACCTAGGAAATGGCCGGTTTCCGCCAGCGCGCGGCGCCACCAGAACCGATGCGGCTGCGACGGCCGCCACCGCGCGCGCCAGCCGGCCTTCGCCCGACCGGACCGGTCCGCTCCCAGCGCGGCAGCCATCGGCGTGAAGGTGAGCGAGACGATCAGGCTGACGAAGAGCGCGAACGTCACGGTCAGGGCCTGGTCGCGGAAGATCTGCCCCGCCACGCCGACCACCACGAAGACGATCGGAACGAACACCGCGACGGTCGTCAACGTGGAAGCCGTCACGGCGCCGGCCACCTCGATGGCCCCGCCGACTGCGGCCGCACGGCTGTCGACGTCGGCACCGCCGGCTTCGCGGCGGCGCTGGATCGCTTCCAGCACCACGATGGAGTTGTCGACGAGCATGCCCACGCCCAGGGCCAGACCACCCAGGCTCATGACGTTGAGCGACACCCCACGCGTCAGCATGAGGATGAAGGTGGCCACGATCGACAGCGGAATCGCCAGACCGATCACCAGGGTGCTGCGCATGTCGCGCAGAAATACGAAGAGCACGAGGATGGCCAGCAGCCCGCCGATCAGGGCGTTGGAGCGGACCTGGCCGACGGCCTGCGAGATGTAGATCGATTGATCGAAGAGGACCTCCTGCTGCAAGCCCGACGGCAGTCGTTTCCGGATGCGGTCGAGGGCCGCGCGCACGAGGCGGCTTGTCTCCACCGCGTTCGCGTCGCCCTCCTTGAAGACCGCGATCTCCACGCTCTCGCGACCGTCCACGTGGGTGATGTCGGTGCGTTCCTTGTGGCTGCGCACGACGTCGGCCACCTCGCGCAACGCCACCGGTCGGCCGCCGACCATTCCCACGGTGACCTCGCGCAGGTCGTCCAGATCCTTGAACCGCCTCAACGTGCGCACGATGTACTCCGCGCCGCGGTCACGCAGTCGACCGCCCGACGCGTTGACGTTCTGCCGGGCCAGAGCCTGCTCCACACCCCCGATTTCCAGGCCGAGCGACGCCAGCCGTCCCTCGTCGACGAGAACCTGGATCTCCTCTTCCAGACCGCCGGACACGCGCGCGCCAGCCACGCCCTGGATCGCCTCGATCTCCGTCTTGAGCACGTCCTCGGCCACCGTCCGCACACGCGCGAGCGACGCATCGCCCCACAGACCGATCCGCAGCACGGGATCCAGCGCCGGGTCGTACTTGAGCAACACCGGCGGCGTGGCCTCGTCAGGCAAACGCACCAGGTCCAGCTTCTCGCGCACGTCGAGTCCGGCGTAGTCCATCGCCGTACCCCAGTCGAACTCCAGCGTGATCTGCGACAACCCCGCCTGGCTCACCGAATGCACCTGACGCAGCCCCGGCACCACGCCGACCGACTCCTCGAGCGGCCGCGTCACAAGGTTCTCCACGTCCACCGGCGCCGATCCGGGAAGCTCGGTCTGCACCGTCAGGGTCGGGTAGCGGATCTCCGGCAGCAGGCCGACGTCCAGCCGTCCGAGCGAGACCAGACCGAAAACCACCGCCGCCAGGGCGGCCATACTCACGGTGACGGGACGGTTCACGGCGAAGCGCACGATGTTCACGGGATGCTCCTTGTGTACTAGCGGGCGGCGAGATCGGCCAGGTTACTGTCCTCGAGAACCTCGACGCGGCTGCCGGTACGCAGACCGCCGCGACCGAGCGTCACCACGTTCCAACCTTCCTCCAGGCCGCCGGTGACCTCGACGTGCGTCTCGTCGTAGAGTCCGGTCGAGATCTCGACCTTGCGCACGGTATCGGCCGCGGCCACGAACACGCTGCGCATGCCGCCCTCGTCCACCAGCGCCAGCTTGGGCACCGCGAGGACGTCGTGATGGCGGTCGGTCGTCAAGCGTGCCTTGACGAAGCCGCCCACCCGGACGCGCGCGCCCTCGGGCAACCGCATGGTGACGCACACGGTGCCGGTTCCGGGATCGACCACGGGGCTGACCCGCTCCACGACCGCATCCAGATCCGCCCCGTCAGCCTCGGTCTCGATCCGCACGATCTCGCCGGCTTTGATCTTGGCGGCAACCGTTTCGGGCAGGTGCACGCGCACGCGCAGCGGGCTGAAGTCGGCGACCGTGTACGCGGCCTGCCCCACCTGCACCTGCTGGCCCGGCACCACCGAACGCGCGGTCACCTGGCCGCTGAAAGGCGCCTTGACGAAGGTCTCGTCGAGGGTGATCCGTGCGAGGTCGCGCTCGGCCTCGGCCTGGTCGTGCGTCGCCCTGACCGTGTCGAACTCCTCCTCGCTGATGAGTTCCTCGGCCAGCATCTTCCGGGTGCGCGCCAGCTTGCGCTGCTGCTCGGCGAGCTTCAGCTCGGCCCGGCGCAACTCGACCTCCTGACGCTCGTTGTCCAGCGCCGCCAGGACCGCGCCGGCTTCCACCCAGTCGCCTTCCTCGACCGCGACGGTCCGCACGCGCCCGTCGGCGCGGCAGGGGACCTCGACGAGGCGGTCGGCCTCGATGCTCGACGCCGCGCGATGGAACGCGGCCACGGCGCGGCGGCTTACCATCGCGATTTCCACCGGCACCGCAGATTCGGTCTCCTCGGCCTCGGCCTCGGCCCCGGCCTCGTCCCCGGTCTCGGCGGCGACCACGGTCGTATCGGCAACGGCATCACCCGCACGGGCGATGCCCCGCAAGGGCAGGCCCACCTTGTAGGCGACGCCGCCCAGAACGACGAGAAGGGCGACCGCCAGGCCGACCCCCACGATGACGTTGCGCTTGCTTCTCTGTCCCATGGCGAAAACCTCGGATCGATTGTGATTCCCGTAGCGTGGACTGACGTGTTGACGCAGGAAACCATCAGAAGGTTGCATTACCGGCGCCCGCTGGAAATCGGGCGACCGTTCGTGTACCTTTGCGATCCACCCGGCGGCGGATCGCGCCGGCGGTGTTGCGCGACATCGAACCCGAGACCAGAGGTGTCCAGGGATGAAGAAGCTCGTCGAATGCGTGCCGAACATCAGCGAGGGCCGCGACCACGGCGTGATCGACGCCGTGACCGCCGTCGTCAAAGAAGTCGAAGGCGTCAGCCTGCTGGATGTCGATCCGGGCGCTGACACCAACCGGACCGTGATCACGTTCATCGGTGAGCCCGAGCCCGTGGCCGAGGCCGCCTTCCGCCTCGTCAAGCGCGCCGGCGAACTCATCGACATGCGCCACCAGAAGGGCGCCCATCCCCGGCACGGCAGCACCGACGTATGCCCGTTCGTGCCGGTGCGCGGCGTGACCATGGACGAGTGCGTGGCGATCGCCCGCGCGGTCGGCAAGCGGATCGGCGAGGAACTGGGCTTCCCGGTCTACCTCTACGAAGACGCGGCCACGACCAAGGAGCGGCACAACCTCGCATACTGCCGCAAGGGCGAATACGAAGCCCTGAGCGACAAGCTGGGTACCGAGGAATGGAAGCCCGACTTCGGCCCCAACGAGTGGAACGACCACACCGCCCGGTCCGGCGCCATCAACGTCTCGGCGCGCGGGTTCCTGGTGGCGTACAACGTCAACCTGAACACGCGGGACAAGAAGCTCGCCAGCCAGATCGCCCTGGACATCAAGGAAGCCGGCCGCGCCAAGCGCGACGCCGGCGGCAAGCTGGTCAAGGACGAGAACGGCAAGAAGATCCTGGAACCGGGACCCTACCGCCTCGAAGCCTGCAAGGCTGTCGGCTGGGTCATCCCCGCGTACGACAAGGCGCAGGTGTCGATCAACCTGGTCAACACCGCCGTGACCAAGCCGCACGACGCGTTCGAGGGCTGCCGCAAGAGCGCGGTGGATCGCGGCTGCCGCGTCACCGGCAGCGAATTGGTGGGCCTGATCCCCGAGGGCGACCTCCTGGCCGCCGGCAAGTACTACCTCAAGCAGGCGGGCCAGTCGGCGGGCATCCCCAAGAAGATGGTCATCCAGACGGCGATCCAGAGCCTCGGGCTGCACGAACTGGGCAAGTTCGATCCTGCCGAGAAGATCATCGAATACCGGGCCGGCCTGGTGGACGGTCCGCTGGTCTCGATGACCAACCGCGAGTTCGTGGACGAGTTGTCGAGCGACTCCCCCGCGCCGGGCGGCGGCTCGGTGGCGGCCCTGTGCGCCGCCCAGGCCGCGGGTCTGACCGCCATGGTCGGCAACCTGACCGTGGGCAAGAAGGGCTACGCGAAGGCCCAGGACCGGGTCAAGGAGATCGCCGAGGAGGCTCAGGCGCTGAAGGACTTCTTCCTCGACGCCATCGACGCCGACACCGACGCCTTCAACCGCATCATGGACTGCTTCGGCCTGCCCAAGAAGACCGCGGCACAGCAGAAGGCCCGCGACCTCGCCATCGCCGAGGCCACCCGCGGCGCCACGCGCGTGCCGTTCTCGGTACTCGAGAAGGTGCCCGCGATCCTCGACCTCGCCGCCGAGATCGCCGGAATCGGCAATCAGAACAGCCTTTCGGATTCCGGGGTCGCGGTTCTGACCGCTCTCGCCGGCGCCGAGGGCGCATATTATAACGTGCTGATCAACCTGGCCGGATTGGCCGACATGGATCAGAGCGGGGAGCCGACGTATCTGGACGAGACACGCAAGGCGGCCGTCGCGCTCATGGGCACGTGCGAGGAAAAAGCCGCGGCCGCGCGCGGGTCCATTCGCGAACAGCTGGAATCGGCGTTCTGACCGATTCGATTTCGTACCGATCGTTCCTGTCTGAGGGCCGCCGCCGGGCGGCCCTTGACCGTTCCCCGATAAACGCATTACTTTTGCGTTCGGTCGACCTCCAACCCCGCCACCCACGGAAGGAAAACGCCACATGGCAGCAGAGCCCGCCGGCGGAAACGAGCAGCAGAGCCCCCTGAAGGAAATCACCCAGCCTTTCGTCGATCTGTGGCACGCCCCCCGCGCACTCTGGGGCATCAACTTGGCCTACTTCCTCGAGGGTTGGGTCTACTTCGGAATGCTGGGCTACCTGGCCATGCACTTCTCGGATTTCGTCTTCCGCAACGAGGCGAATCCGGACGAGTGGGCGCATCCCATGGTCGGCGTCCTGACCGCGGGCATCACCATCTCGATGTTCTTCCTGGGTTCGGTGGCCGACAAGAAGGGCGTCCGCAAGACCCTGTTGGCAGCGTTTTCCTTCCTGCTCCTTGGCCGGATCATCTGGTCGCTGGCGCCGACGGTCTTTCCCGAGCCGGGTCTGTGGAGCAACCTCCACCTGATGACCATGCTCGGAATCTTCTTCGTGATCGTCGGCTACGGCATGTACCAGCCGGCCGCGTACGCGGGCGTGCGGAAGTTCACCAACCCCAAGACCGCCGCCATGGGTTACGCGATGCTCTACGCGCTAATGAATCTCGGCGGCTGGCTGCCCAGCTTCTTCACCTTCGTGCGGGAAGCCGTGGGCATCAACGGCGCCTTCTGGGTCTACACGTCGATCACTGCGATAGCCCTGGTAGCGACCTACTTCATCCTGAACCGTCGGGTCGAAACCGAGGCCATCGAGCGTTCCGAACGCGAACAGCGCGAACTCGAGGCGGCCGCCGGAACGCAGAAGACCGAAGCGGAAAAAGCCGCGCAGAACGCCGCAGACGAGATCCACGCCGCCAATCGCCGTGTGCCTGCACACCTATGGGTCACGCTCCTGGCCGTGATCGCGGCGATCTATCTGATTCCCGCGCCCTTCAGCTACTACGTATGGACCGTGCTGGCCGCGATCGCGCTGATCCTGGTGACCGTACGCCCCTGGGGTCGTCCCGCTTACCGCTGGCTGGCCAATCATCCGCTGGCCGACGGCAAGTTCTTCTTCTTCATCTTCGCGCTGATCCCGGTGCAGACGCTGTTCACCTACAACTGGCTGGTGCTGCCGCAGTACCTCGAGCGCGCGTTCGAGGGCGGAATCGTGAGCCAGCGCTTCGAATTCTTCGCCAATCTGAACCCGCTCCTGATCTTCATCGCGGTGCCTATCGTCACGGCGCTCACCCAGAAGAAGCCGATCTACACGATGATGATCGTCGGTACGTTCGTCATGGCCGCGCCGGCCTTCCTGCTGGGCCTCGGTACGACCCTGCCGTTGCTGCTGGGCTACCTGTTCATCATGACCATCGGCGAGGCCATGTGGCAGCCTCGCTTCCTGCAGTACGCTGCCGAGATCGCCCCGGAGGGCCGCACCGGCGCGTACATGGGCGTGGCCCAGTTCCCCTGGTTCATGACCAAGATGCTGGTTCCCCTCTATTCCGGAATCATGATGCAGCGTTACTGCCCGGCCATCGGCATCCGCAACCCCGAGGGCATGTGGCTGATCTTCGCCGTCATCGCCATGTCCTCCACGGTGATGCTCATCATCGCCAAGAACTGGGTCGGCAAGGACTTCAAAACCAAAGCCTGACGCCCCGGCCAGCCCTTCAAAGAGAGACGCCCCACCATCCAGTGGGGCGTCTCCTCTTTAACCCTCAGCGTCGCGGCGGTGGCG
>CAZJMO010000154.1:0-8035 GCA_964547085.1 uncultured Fibrobacteraceae bacterium
CCGTCCTGTTCCTGGGCGTGCTGTTCCGCGGGCTGATCGGCGCGGACGCCGTCGACCTGGTGAAGATGCCCCTGGGCCTGGACCTGCCGGTGGGCGCCGCGGTCGGCGTGGGCCGGGTCGTGCTCGAGGGCGGCGTGAAGATGCTGGAAGTGCCGCGCTGGCGCAGCTACCTCGCGGGCTGCATCCTGCTGGGCATCGCGCCGTGCACGGCCATGGTGCTGGTGTGGAGCTACCTCGCGCGCGGCAACGACGGCCTCACGCTGATGATGGTCGCCATCAATTCGCTGACCATGCTCGTGCTCTACGGCGTGCTCGGCGGATTCCTGCTGGGCGTGGGCCGGCTGCCGGTGCCGTGGCAGGCGCTGCTGCTGTCGATCGGCGTGTACGTGGCGCTGCCGCTGGCGGCGGGTTACCTCTCGCGGCGCCGGCTGGTGGCCGCGCGGGGCGAGGCGTGGTTTACGGCGCGATTCCTACCGTTGCTGACGCCGGTGACGATCACGGCGCTGCTCATCACCCTGGTGCTGCTGTTCAGCTTCAAGGGCGAGGTCATCGTGGCCAATCCGCTGACCATCGTCTGGATCGCGATCCCGCTGGCGCTGCAGACGTTGTTGATCTTCGCGATCGGCTTCTTCGCCGCGCGCCGGCTGCGACTGACATACGAGGACGCCGCGCCCGCCGCGATGATCGGCGCCTCGAACCATTTCGAGGTGGCCATCGCCACGGCGACCATGCTGTTCGGATTGTCGTCGGGAGCGGCGTTGGCCACGGTCGTGGGCGTGTTGATCGAGGTGCCGTTGATGCTGGTCCTGGTGCGGATCTGTCTGGCCAACCAGCGCTTCTTCGCGCGCTGACCGACCGTTCAGGCCAGGGCGTCGAGCGCCCGCCGCAACCGCGCCGGGTCGAGTCGGCGGTGCGTACCGTAGGGGCCGGTCCCGCCGACCTCACGGCTGAATGACCCGTGGATGCTGCGGCAACCGGTGGCCGCCACGATGTCGGCCGCGTTGTCCTCGGTGACCCCGCCACCCGGCATCACGTCGACGCCGGTGCCCAGGTCGATCAACCCCCGCAGACGATCCACGCCGGCCGGCGCCGACCGGGCTCCGCCCGTGGTCAGCACGCGCGCCACGCCGATGTCGGCCAGCTGCCGCAGGCTCTCATCGAGGTCCGGCGTCGCGTCGAACGCCCGGTGCGCGACCACCTCGCGGCCGTCGGCCAGGTCGACCAGTTCCCGCATGCGCGCCGCATCCAGCGTCCCGTCGCCCCGCAGCCCGCCGCAGACGATGCCGTGCGCACCCGCGGCGAGCACCGCGTCGGCGTCGGACAGCATCACGCGCCACTCGCCATCCGAGTACGCGAACCCGCCGGGCCGCGGCCGGATCATCACCACCACCGGCACCGACACGCGCGCCAGCGTCTGCGCGATCACGGCGGCCGACGGCGTCAATCCGCCGACCTCCAGCGCCTGATTCAGCTCCACGCGATGCGCGCCGGCCTGCGCCGCCAGCATCGCGTCCTCCGCCCCGCCCACGCAAACCTCGAGCGTCGTCACGACAACAACCTCAACGAGTACTTCAACGTGAACCCGAGCCCCACGCCCAGAAAGACCACCCCGGTACCGTACCGCGCCCAGCGCTCCACCACTGTCACCTTGTCGAAGACACGGCTGACCTGGCCGGCCGCGAACGCCAGCACCAGCCCGAACGCCAGCACCGGCAGCGCCGTTCCCACGCCGTAGACCAGCGGCCATCCGAGGCCCGACCCGCGCTCGATGCACATCGGCAGCAGGCTCCCGAAGAACCGCGCCGCCGACACCGGACAGAACGCCAGCGCGAACATCACGCCCAGGAAGAACGCCGCGCCCAACCCCATGGCCGACGCGCGGGCCTGCACCCAGCCGGTGAACCGGCTCGATCGGCCAATCCCGAAACTGAGCCATTCCATGAGCACCAGGCCGGTGACGATGAGCACGGGTCCGAGCAGTCGGATCATGTTCTCCTGCAACCACGCCGAAACCAGCGGCACCGCCATCAACCCGCGCACCAGCACCACGCCCAGCACCGCGTAGGCCACGGCGCGTCCGGCGGTGTAGAGCAGGCCGGTCCAGAGAGCCGCGCGCGGGCTGTCGGTGCGGCGTCCGATGAAGCCCATGGCCGCCACGTTGGTCGCCAGCGGACATGGACTGATGCTCGTCAGGATGCCGAGCCACAACGCCGCACCGAGAATCGCCAGCATCAGCCTTGCTCCAGGCCGAGTTCGCGCAGGCACGCGGCGAGATTCTCGGCGATGTATTGCTTGTAGACGTCTTCCTCGGAGATCTTCTGCCAGACCTCGTCGAGACGACGCCAGCTCACCTGTTCGCCGCCCTTCCGTTCCACCATGACCACGACCTTCGAAGCCAGCTGGAAGTCCTGGATGAAATGGCGCGTGGCGTCGGTCTCGACGTTCACGGGCTTGAAAACGACCGAGCCGTCCTGGAGATGGTCACCGAAACGTTCGAAGATCACGCCGTCGGCCAGCGCTTCCATCTTGTTGCAGGTCAGGCAACGCTTGGTGCCGTGGAAGTAGTAGACGACCACGCCGTCGGTGGGCAGCCCGTCCGCGCCTAGGCCGGCCGTGGCGTCGACGTCCGAGGTTTCGTCGGCGGCGGCACCGGTGTCGCCGACCGGTCCGTCGCCGCCGGCCAGCACGTAGACCAGGCCGCCTGCGGCGAGGACAAGCAACAGACCGGTGATCAGGGACTTGATGTTCATGTTTCGTCGTCCTTTCTAGCCGAGCAGCGTCTTGATCTCGTCGAGACCGGGCACCTTGCCCGCCGTCTTGACCACACCGTCGACCACGAGCGCCGGCGTAATCATCACGCCGAACTTCATGATCTCCTGGATGTCGGAAACCTTCTCCAACTCCGCGTCCAGGCCAAGGTCGCGGATAGCCTGCGCGGTCGTCTCGTAGAGCTTGGTGCACTTGGCGCACCCGGTGCCGAGGATGGATACCTTCATGTCGTCATTCCTTTCAGGCCAGGGCGCCGTAGAGGAGCCCGGTAAGGGTGGCCATGACCACCACGAGAGTCACGAAGACCGAGGTCTTCTTCCAGCCCATGACGCTGGCGATGACCAGCATGTTGGGCAAGCTCAGCGCGGGTCCGGCCAGCAGCAGCGCCAGCGCCGGTCCCTGGCCCATGCCGCTGCCCAGCAGACCCTGCAGGATGGGCACCTCGGTGAGCGTGGCGAAGTACATGAACGCGCCGGCGAGCGAGGCGAAGAAATTGGCGCCCACGCCGTTGCCGCCCACCGCGTCGGCGACCCAGATCGCCGGGACCACGCCCTCCTGACCCGGCCGTCCGAGCAGGAAACCGGCCACGAGCACACCACCCAGGAGCAGCGGCATGATCTGCTTGGTGAACTGCCAGCTCTGGTCGAACCACTCGCCCAGTTCGCCGTCGCGACCTGCGGTGACGAAACCGAGGCCGAGCACGCCGGCCAGGAACGGCGCCACCGGCACGCGCACGGTGATCGCCAGCGCGGCGACCACGGCCGCGACCAGCGCCAGACGGCCGCGCGACGCACCGAACCACAAGGCGAGTTCCGCAGCCAGCGCCAGGCCCAGACCGCTTGCGATCCACCACTTCACGCCGTGGATGGCCGCCTGCAGACCGTGTCCGTTGCCCGCCCCCCACGTCGCAGCGATCAGCAACAGGACCTGCGTGGCGACGAAAACGGCGTTCTGCCAGAGGGGTCGGGCCGGTTCTTCTGGCGGCATCTGCAGCGCGGCGGCCTGTCGATCACCCTCGCTGCGGCGGAAGATCGCCGCCATGCCCAGACCGATCAGGACCGCGAAGATCACCGCGCCCAGTGCGCGGGCCAGCCCCAACTGGGGACCGAGAACGGTCGAGGTGAGCACCACGGCGAGCACGTTGATCGCCGGCCCGCTGTAGAGGAACGCGCTCGCGGGACCGAGCCCGGCGCCCATGTGGTAGATACCCGCGAACAGCGGCAACACCGTGCACGAACACACGGCCAGGATGGTGCCCGACACCGCCGCCACGCCGTAGGCCACCGGCTTGGGCGCGGTCGGGCCGAGATAGCGCATCACCGACTGCTGGCTCAGGAACGTACCGATGGCGCCGGCGATCCAGAACGCCGGCAAGAGGCAGAAGACGACATGTTCACGGGCATACCAGCGCACAAGGTGCAGCGCCTCGGCCACCGCGCCGTCGAAGCGCGGCTGGCCCACGGGCATGTACCAGCAGGCGGCGAACGCCGCCGCGAGCCAGAACAACGGTTTCCAATGGCGTGACATGGTCATGTGCGGTCTCCGGGGATTTCGGGTTGGATCTGTTGCGGCGCGCCGGCGGCGAGCAGGTTCTCCACGCAGTCCATGAAGTCGAGCACGCATCGCGCCGCGAGGTGGTAGAAGACCTGGTTGCGGCGGCGGTCGTCTCGAACCAGACCGGCCTCGCGCAACACCGACAGGTGCTTGCTGACGGTTGACATATCGTCGCCGATCATCTCCTGCAGCTCGCAGACGCATCGCTCGCCGGCGCCCAGTTCCTGCACGATGAACAGGCGGGTGGGATGGCCCAGCGCCTTGAAGACCCGGGACTGGTTGCGGCAGCGGTCGTGGATCATCGGATTCATGTCGTAACCTCCGTGCTTCAATATTGGCCGTTTGGCCAAATAGTCAAATAGAAATATGAACCCGACCGCGGACCCGCTCGGCGGGACCGTCAGTGGATCTTCAGCAGCAGGGAAACGTGGTAGAGCGCAAGGCCGCTGTAGATCAGGACCAGCGTCGTCAGCACCGTGCGGACCCAGTGGAAATAGCGGTGGATCGACAGGAGCAGGAACGCCAACGGCAACGGCGCCAGCTTGATCGCCAGGAACCAGCCGACACCGCGGCGCAGCGCGTGATCCATGATCGGATTGACCTCGGTGCCGCCGTTCCGGATGATGTAGAGCGTGGAGGCGGCATCCAGGACGATGAGGACCAGCAACACCAGGATCAGCGCCAGGTAGCCGCCGGCGGCGCGGTCGATGTAGCGGCCGCGCAGAAGGTCGGCGTTGCGGCGCAGGGCGATGCGACGACCGATCAGCGTGAAGCGGGAAAACAACGGCGTCGGACGGAAGCGTCGATCGCTGCCGCGGCGCTGATCGGAGGCAGGGGGCTCGGGCGGGATCCGGTGCTGGCTCACGTCGTGTCCTCGCGCTGGTCCTTCACGGCAACGCCCGGAAATGTCGCGCCTGACGGCGAGACGATCAAGTTCGACCCATCATTGACAGTCGGCCGCCGTCGTTTGACATTGAGTGGATTGTCACGACCGCGGCCGCGGTCCATGCCTCGAAGCGCCCAAGGAGACGCAGCGTGTCAGGTGTCGAGAAGTTCCAGTTGACGAGGTTCGCCAAGAGCGCCGGCTGAGCAGCCAAGATGAGTCCAGGGGACCTGGACGGTTTGCTAGCCTCGATCGTCGGCGTCCATGCGCCGGACCTGCTGGTCGGATTCGAAACATCCGACGACGCCGGCGTCTACCGTCTGGACGCCGAGCGCGCCATTGTCGTGACCGCCGACTTCATCACGCCGGTGGTCGATGATGCGCACACGTTCGGCCGGGTGGCCGCCGCCAACTCGATCAGCGACGTCTACGCCATGGGCGGCCGACCGCTCACCGCGCTCAACCTCACCAGCTACCCGCAGAACGAGATCCCGGCCGCCGTGATCGGCGCCATCATCGCGGGTGCAGCCGAGACCTGCGCCGAGGCCGGTTGCGTTCTGGCCGGCGGACACACCGTCCGCGACGTCGAGGTGAAGTTCGGCCTCTCGGTCACCGGGCTGGTTCATCCCGACCGTATCCTGCGCAACAGCACCGCTCGTCCCGGCGACCGTCTCGTGCTGACCAAGCCGTTGGGCACCGGCGCCCTGGTGGCGGCCAACCGCGCCGGCGCGCTGGAACCGGCCGAGTACGAAGCCCTGGTGACCTGCATGACCACGCTCAACCGCCCCGGCGCGCGGGCCGTGGATCTGGGCGCCACCGCCGGAACCGACATCACCGGCTTCGGCCTGACCGGCCACGGCCTGGAGATGGCCCGTAGCGCCGACGTCCAGTTCGTCTTCGAGACCGGCGCTTTGCCGCAACTGCCGCGCGCGTCCGAACTCTGCGCCGCCGGCTTCACCTGCGGCGGCACCCGCTCGAACGCCGCGTTCACCTCCACGGCGACGCGATTCGCCCCGGGCCTGGACGACGGCATGGTCGGGCTGCTGCACGACCCCCAGACCAGCGGCGGCCTGCTGCTGACCGTGCCGATCGACCGTTGCGCCGAGTTGCAGGCGGCCGTGCTGGAAGACGGCGCCCTTTGCGCCGAGGTGGTCGGCGAGGTGCGCGAACGGCCGGCCGACGGCCCCTACCTCGACCTGCAACGCTGAATGACGGACCTCAAGCTTCCGGCAACGGCGTCGATCAAGACGATGACCGATTGATCGATCCGAACCGGAGGCCGACCGTGTCCACTTGTTGTCAGCACACATCCTTGATGGACATCCACCCGCGCGAGCTGAAGAGCTTCGTGAACGACCTGCCGACGTTGCCGATCGTCTTCCAGGAACTCTTCACGCGGATGCAGGATCCCGACGCCGAGATCAGCGAACTCGCCGACGTGATCGCCCGCGACCCGGCGCTGACGGCGAAGATCCTGAAGCTGGTCAACAGCGCCTTCTACGGTCGGGACAACAGGATCAGCACCATCGGCCGCGCCATCATCATCATGGGTTTCCACGCCGTGCGATCGGCTGCTCTGGCGGTGTCGGTCCTGGATCAGTTCAAGGGGGTCGAGTCGAAGGCCGCCGCCTTCACTCTCGACGGTTTCTGGCGCCACAGCATCGGCGTCTCGTGTATCGCCAAGCAGCTCTCGATCGTGTTGAAGGTGGCGGAATCCGAGGACGCGTTCGTCGCCGGACTGCTGCACGACGTCGGCAAGCTCGTCATGCTCCAGCACTTCCCCGAGGACGTGAACGACCTCTGCCGCGCCGCGAGCGAGCAACAGCTCTCGTGGCGCGCCTGCGAGGAAGCCCTGTACCCGACCAACCACGCCAACATCGGCCGCGCGCTTTTCCGCGCCTGGAACTTCCCGGCGCCGGTCGTCGAAGCGGTGTCGGGCCATCACGAGCCGACCGCGGCCAGCAGGCACGCCGAACTCGCGTCGATCGTCCACCTGGCCGACTACTTCAGCTATCACATGGACTGCGGCAGCCCCGGAGCGGCCGCGCCGCGGAGGCATTCGCACGACGCCGCGCTGCTGATCGGGTTGACGCCCGACATCGCGACCGATGTGGTCCAGCGAGCCGCCGACGAGTTCGAGGAATCGCTGGAAATCCTCAAAATGACGGACTGAGCGCTCTTTACGTGACGCCTGTCGGGCGTATACTCCGGATTCACCCGGAAGGAGCCCATCCGTGCCCACCCGTCTGCTCGCCATCGGCGACATCCACCTCGGTCGGAGCAGCGGCCGCCTCCCCGACATGCTGCCCGCGAACGACCTCGGCCCCGAGGCCGCGCTGCGCCTGGCCGTGCAGTCGGCGGTGTCGCTGAACGTCGCGGCCGTGCTGCTGGCCGGCGACGTCGCCGACGCCACCCGCGACATCTACCACGCGCTCGGCGTGCTCACGGATGTGCTCCGCCCGCTGGCCGACCACGGCATCGAGGTCCTCGCGGTCGCCGGCAACCACGATCACGATGTCCTGCCGCGGCTGGAAAAGGCCGTCCCGAACCTGCGTCTGCTCGGCGCCGGCGGTCGCTGGGAGACCGTGACCATCGAGGGCGACGGCGGTCCCGTGCGCGTGCTCGGCTGGTCGTTTCCCGGGGCGCATCACACCGCGAGTCCCGCGGTCGATCTGACGCCGCTGGACGCCGGCCCGCCCGTGGTCGGGCTGTTGCATGCCGATCTTGACGCACCGGGCAGCCGCTATGCGCCCGTCGACCGTCGCGATCTGGCCGCGGCGGGCCCCTGCCGCTGGCTCCTGGGACACATCCACCGGCCGAGTCTGGATC
>CAZJMO010000155.1:0-1731 GCA_964547085.1 uncultured Fibrobacteraceae bacterium
GGTGATGTACGCGGGGCGCCTGGTGGAGGCGGGGCCGGTGCGTCAGATCTTCAACGCGCCCGCCCATCCGTACACGAAGGCGCTCATCGAGTCGATCCCGCGCCTCGGCGATGCCACCGTGCGGCTGACCGCCGTCGACGATGATGAGCTGCGGCTGCCGGTACCCCTGCACCTGAGTCGCCCAATAGGAATTGATGACCTTCGAACCCGCCGCGAGGCGGCAGTCGACGCTCGCGTTGGCGTCGGCACCCGTCTCGCAGTTCTGAATCTCGGACTCGGTGCCGGGCCCCGCCTGCAGCCCACCACCCCCGCCCAGAAGACTGGAGAAGTCGCCGCCGGTGAAGATCTGGAGCAGGATCACGGCGATCGCGAGACCGCGGTCGCGGGCGAGGTCGGCCAGTTGATCGGGATCATGGCCGGGATCGACGGCCGCGGCGACACCCGTCGCATCGGCGAGCAGGTACTGCCAGTTGCGGTCGCCGCCGAGGTGGATCTGCAGCAACGTCAGCCCGGGCGTCGTGTGATCGATGATTCGCATGGCAGCTCCGATCGGTCAGAGTCCGTCCCAGAAACGGACGGTCAGGACAATCCAGGTGTCGCGGCCGGACGCCTCGAAGAACGCGTCCTCGTTCCAGAAAGCCCATTGGTCGGCGGACATGGTCTCCAGGCCCAGACCGACATCCAGGAAACGGGGTCGTGACGGATGCGGGCGGCTCAGGAGCCAGCCAACGCGCGCGCTCACACCGAAGTCCTTCTGCTCGAGCACGCGCCCCTCGGTGACGCGACCGGTGGCGGGGTCGTAGAACGCGCCGCCCCAGTAGAGCGAACGGATGTAGTAGCCGCCCCCGACCTGCGCATACAGACTCCCGCGCTCGCTCACCGGTTGGCGCAGCAGCGTGGCGAGCGTGAACCCGAAGACGTTGGTCCGGCCGTCGCCGAACGAGTCCTCGAAATCCCCGCGCATGTCGCCGAAACCCGCGTGGAAGCCGAGGTGCGGGAGGAACGTCTCGGTGACGCCGTATCCGAACGCCAGACCGATCTGTCCCATCGGCGTGAAGAAAGCGTTGAATCCCGACATGTCCAGCCGCAGGCCCGTCTCGATCAGGGCCACCCACTCGCCGCGCAACGGCGTGGCGTCGGTCATTCGGACCTGGTCGCGTCGCAGGGCCGCCGGCGGCGGCGCGGTCTCGGGCCACGAGCGGACGTCCGCCAGCGGATCCGGCGCCGGTCGCGGCGGCTCGACGGTCCAGGGCGGCGGATCGCCACCCGCCAGCACGAGGCGCGCACGCGCGCGCAGGAGATCCCATTGCCCGTCCATGAGGTTGCGCACGACGACGCGCGGGCCGATGGCGAGGTCGTCGATCTCGAGACGCGCGAGCACGCCGCCCCACGGCGCGAAGCCGAACCGCACGCTCTGCAACCCCGTCACATCGGGGAACAGATCCAGCCGCTCGATCCAGTCGCGGCCCAGGGTATCCGGCAGGTCCGCATGCAGACGCGCGACCGGCGTCGTCGACCCGGACGCCCGGACCGACGCACGCGCCGCCCCGACCAGAAACAGGGCGGCGCCGAAGAACAGCATTGCACGGACGTTACGAGCCTTCATGCCGCCCATGATACGCGCACCCTTCGACCTGATCCACCCCGGGCTTGCCCCCGTGATCGCGCCCCCTTACCCTTGGCCGACAGACCGCGAACCGCCGCCTGCGAGGAGTGCCGATGACCGCCGAC
>CAZJMO010000155.1:1741-8022 GCA_964547085.1 uncultured Fibrobacteraceae bacterium
GCCTGCGTTCCATCATCGACGAGGTCATCGACGTCTGGCACCGCCGCGAGTCCGAACTCGTCGACTGGGACACCACCGAACGCCTGGCGCCGGGACCCGACGCGCCGACCTGGGCCCGGCTGGCCTGGCGGCTGCAGCTGATCAACACGTTCCAGTGGCACGAGGAAGACAAGAGCCGCGCTCACGGTGCCGGCGACTCCGTTCTCGGCGCGGTCAAACGTTCCATCGACGCGTCCAACCGCCGTCGCGTCCAGACCATCGACGCGCTGGACGTGGAACTGGTCAAGGTCGTGACCGACGCCGATCTTGCCGCGGCCGGCGCCGCCCTGCACAGCGAGACCCCGGGCAGCATCATCGACCGTCTGACCGTCCTGGCGCTCAAGCGCTTCCACGTCGCCGAGGCTTTCGACGTCTGCGCTCCCGCCGACCGTCTCGCCATGCAGGCGCGGCTGGACACCCTGGTCGAGCAGTTCGAGGATCTCGCCGGCTGCCTCGATCACCTGCTCGCGGATATTCTCGCCGGTCGCGTCCGCTTGAAGCTCTATCGCCAGGTGAAAGTCTACCGCGATCCGGGTACCGGACAGTTGCGCGCCGACGTGTCCTGACCCGCGGCAAGGAAACCGAGTTCCGAGCGGCTGGATGCAAACAGGACTCGTTAGGTCGTTTTCCACCTATTGACGCATGACTCGATCCGGGTTATTCTAGTGTCCACCACAGAAGTGCGAAGGGTTTGCAGAGGAGTGAACGATGAAACAGCTATATTCGACACCGCAGTTGCATCTGCAAAACGTGCATTTGGGAGTTTTTGGGGATTACAACGGTGATTCCGACGGGTCCGACATCGATGTCACCCCGATCAAGGTCATCGAGCGTTTCGATATGCGGCTGGACTGATCGGCCGACCATCTGGTCCCGAGCCGGGATTCCGAGAGGCGACCTCCACGGGTCGCCTCTCTTTGTGCATCTGAAGATCGATCCATCAACCCCGTTGTCCGCGCTCGCGAAGCAGCACCGCCGCCCGTTGCCAGTCGTCCTCCAGCGTGATCTTCCAGTTCTCCGCCTCTCCCATGACCACGACCGGTGAAAGCCCACGAGCGGCCAGCAGGCCGCCGTCGTCAGTAAAACTGCGTTCCTCTGCGTTCGCCCACGCGTGGGCGTCGTGGAGGTCTTGCCAGCGGCAGACCTGCGGCGTCTGGACGGCCACGAGCCGCTGACGCTCGAGGTACGCGGCGACCGGTCGCTCCTGCACCGGATCACCCAGGGACTCCGCGAGTTGGACGATCGTATCGGGAACGGCAACGCCCGGCACCGCGGCGCCGCGGCGCGCGGCCGCGACAGCCAGCCGAGCCAGGAGGTGGCGCGTGGCGAACGGGCGAGCGGCGTCGTGAACGGCGACGAGGTCGTCCGCCCGCGGCCCCTGGCCGTCCGGCAACGTCGCCAAATGACTCAGGGCGCTCCATGCGGAGGCGGTGCGATGCCGGCCGGCCGCCGCGAAGTCACACGGTACGGCGAGGTCGGCGGCCGCGACAGCGCTCTCGGCGGTCGACACCAGGCTCCGCAGCAGAGGAACCCGCATGGCCGCGACAGCGCTCTCGGCGGTCGGTCGCCAGGCGTCGGGCACGACGACCACGGCGCGGGACACGCCCGGCGCCTGGACGAGTTCCCGCAAGCCGTGCACGAAGAGCATCTCGCCGTCGATCTCACGGAATTGCTTGGGCGCGCAGCTGTCGCTGCGACGCGCCCGGGTGGACTGCCCGCCCGCAAGCAGGACGAGATAGAGTCTTGGCTGCGCGTCTCGGGTCATGACATCATCCTCCCTCGGCGTCGTTGAACGGGCTGAGAGCCAGGTCCATCGCCTCTGCCACGCTCACCGCCGGCATCACGGTCAATCCCTCCGGCGCCGGCGGCCGGTTTCGCCGCCCCTCGGGCGCCGCGCACACCGCGCGGCCGAATCCATGGCGCGCCGCTTCCCGCAGTCTCTCGTTCTCGGCCTCCGCAGGCCGCACTTCGCCGGTCAGCCCGACCTCCCCCAGCACCAGCGTACCGGCCGGAATGGGCCGTTCCCGGAGGCTCGACGCCAGCGCCGCCAGGATCGCCAGATCCGCCGCGGGATCGTCCAGGCGACTGCCGCCGGCCACCTTCACGAAGACATCGCAACCGGCAAGGTCCAGCCCGCCGCGCTTCTCCAGGATCGCCGCCAGCAACGCCACGCGCTTGCCGTCGACGCCCTGGACCACGCGCTGCGGCGTCCCGTATCGCGACGACGCCACCAACGCCTGCACCTCGACCAGGAACACGCGCGATCCGTTGCGGACGGCGCAGACCGCGGCGCCGGGTTCGCGGCTGCCGCCCGACCCCAGGAACAGCACGCCCGCGTCGTCCACCGGCACCAGCCCGTCCTGGCGCATCTCCAGGACGGCCAGTTCGCCCGTGGTGCCGAAACGGTTCTTCACCGCCCGCACCAGGCGGATCGAGCCGCCGCCGGAGCCCTCGAAGTAGAGCACGGTGTCGACCATGTGTTCGAGCAGCTTGGGTCCGGCCAGGTCGCCGCTCTTGGTCACGTGGCCCACCAGGAACACGGGACAGCCGTGACGGCGGGCGAATTCGGCCAGAATGCCGCCGCAGTAGCGGATCTGCGTGGGCGAGCCCGGATAGCTGTCGACCTGCTCGCCGTGCAGCGTCTGGACCGAATCGGCGATGATCACGGCGGGGCCGTCGTTCGCCGCCAAGGTCGCCTCCAGTACGGCGATCAACGGTTCCAGGCGCACCTCGGCGATCACCTCGAAGCCGGCCTCGGTGTCGGGCTTGAATCCGAGGCGCTCGGCGCGCATACGGATCTGCGCCGGCGATTCCTCGCCCGCCACGTAGAGGACCCGCACGCCCCGGCGCACCCAGTCCAGCGCCAGTCCGGTCAGCAGCGTCGACTTGCCGACGCCCGGTTCGCCGCCCAGGAGGATCACCGACCCCTCCACCAGGCCGCCGCCGAGCACACGCGCGATCTCCGCCGGCTCCACGTCCAGACGCCGGGCATGTGCGGCGTCCACCTCCCGCAGCGGCACCGGCAACTCGGCGGCGGGACCGGTCGCCTTGTGGAAGCTGCTCGAGCTCTTGCTTCCCCGGACACGGGCCTCCCGGAATTCCTTGAGCGTCCCGAACGCTCCGCAACTCGGGCAGCGACCGTACCAACGGACCTCGGTGTGGCCGCAGTCGGTGCAGACGAAATGAGTACTGGTCTTGGCCATGGTGTCGCTTTCCGTTTCCGCGATGGAGCCTTTTGTCGCCGTGGTGCGTCAGGTTAGCGGGCGGACTGCCCCAGGTCAATCCGAGGGGAACAAACCCCACAACGGCCGGGTATCGAGCCTGTCCGTTCCCGATCATCGCCCGCGCGGGATGGAGTCGACCATGATCAGCCGGAACCTCGCCACACTCGCCTTCGCCGTCTCGGTCGGGCTCGGCCTGTGCCACGCGCTCTGCTTCTCGACCCAGCTGCCCGACCGCGTCGCCGGCCGCTTCAGCCTCCAGGGCACGCCCGAAGCCTGGATCGAGCGCAGCACCATGATCGACATCCAGCTCACCTTGATCGTTCTCGTCACCGCCGGGATCGCCGTGGCGACCGGCGCGGCCCTGCGCTTCCCGGCGCGCTGGCTGAACCTGCCGCATCGCGACTGGTGGCTGGCGTCCCCGCGCATCCGCGAGACCCGCGTCGATCTCGCGACCCGTGTCCTCTGGTTCGGAGTTCTCGCGCAACTGCTGCTGCTCGACCTCTTCCACCGCACCGTCCGGGTGAATCTCGGCCACGCCGTCGGCCTGGACCGCTGGTGGCTGGACGCCGTCGTGTTCTCGGGTGTGGCGTTGATCTGGGCCGCGGTGACCTTCTGGCGCTACCGTCGTCCCGCGACCCGATAGACCTCGAGATATCCCGCCCCCATGGCCGCGAGCGTGTATCCGCGGCGCTGTTCCACAGCCGCGGCCGCGCCCAACCGGCGGCGCAGTTCCTGATCCGTCTCCAGCCGGGACAGAGCCGCCGCCAGGCCACCGACATCGCCCACGGGCACGAGCAGCCCGGTCTGTTCGTGGCGCAGGACCTCGGCCAGCCCGCCGACATCCGAGGCCACCGTCGGCAACCCCAGCGACATCGCTTCGAGCAGCGTGTACGGCAACCCCTCGTGCCGCGACGGCATCACCAGCGCGTCGCTGTGGGTCATGAGCGCGGCGACATCGCGCCGGAAACCGTGGAACGTGACCCGGTCGCCGACGCCCCGCCGTCTCGCCTGCGCCTCCAGATCCGCGCGCAACGGACCGTCGCCGACCACGTCCAGATGCCAGGCGGACGTCGGCGCCAGCTGCGCCAACGCATCCACCGCGACATCGATCGCCTTGATCGGTGTCAACCTTCCGACCATGATCGCGTGCAGGCGGGAGGGGTCGAGCCCGTCCGGTCGGTGCGGATGCGCTGCCGGTGAGCAAGGTTCGATCCCGTTGTAGATCACATGCCGGCCCAGGTCGCCGTATCGCCGGCCGTGCCGACGCTCCAGATCCCGCGTCACGAAGCAGACCTCCGCCCGGCGGCGCCGACAACTCCACGCCTCGAGCCCACGATAGACCCGGTCCTTGAGGAACACTCCCGGCGTGCGCCACGACGGTTCGCCCTGGCCGTGCAGCGTGCTCACCAGGCCGAAATTCCCGGGCGCCAGCGCCGCGTTCACCGCCGCCTTGTAGCCGTGCACGTGCACCACCGAGGCACCGTGGCTGGCCAGCATCGCGCCGAGCCGCCGCGGGCCCTGCGGATCCCGGGCCGACCGCGTGGCGACGATCTCCACCGGCAGCGCGGCGTCCCGGCAGCGGGCCGCCAGTTCACGGTCGTGGAACAGGATGATCCGCGGCTCGAGCGCTTGGTCGCGCAGGAAGGCGCCGAGACCCAGGATGTGTGTCTCGGCGCCGCCGAAAAGCTCACCCGCGGCGACGATCGCGATCGGTCCGGTCACGGCCGGGCCGGTTCCATGGCGCCGACGGCCGCCTCGAGGAACGGCACGAACGCCGCGGCCGATTTCTGGTTGCCCTCGCGGCTGGGATGGCTGTCGAGCCCGTTCTCGGTCGGATAGGCCGAGTAGGCGGAGGCGCCGTGGTCGGTCAGGATGTCGTAATGGTCGAAGACGGCGATGTTGGGCAGCTCGTAGCCGGCCAGCCAGCCGTTCTTGCGGTCGGTGAGCCAGGCGTTGAACTCGCGCGCGATGTCGCCGCCGCGGTCGTTGTCCCGGAACCAGCTCTTGATCTTCGCCTTCAGGCCGACGGGCCGGTACTCGGCCATCGGCGGCGCCGTGAACGCCACGAAGAGCACGTCCGGCTGCGCGCCCAGCAGCGGCAGCAGCGAGCGGTAGGCGGCCTTCGCGTTGGCCAAGGTCAGGTTGCAGTCGTCCGGGTCGCCGGGCTCCTCGCCGCGCCCCTTGAACCAGTTGTTCGGGAAGCAGCTCTTGAAGCAGACGACATCGTTGGTCCGGCCGTCCGGCATCAGCGCGTCCTGGCGTTCGGTCCGAAGGATCCGGTCCATCTGGTCGGTGAATTTGGCGCGCCAGTGGCAGATGTCGGTGTCTTCACCGACGATGGAGCCGTAGCTGGCCTCGTTCACCGCGTAGCCGGCCGCCTCCAGCATGCCGCGCAAGCCGCCGCCGTAGGGATGGCTGACGTAGATGCAGTGCTCGCCGGAATCCCGGCCGCCGCCGACGGCCTCGCCGGGGTCGGCGAAGAGCTGGCCGCCGCACGAATGATGGATGAAGAGCAGGTTCATGCCCGATCCTTCCGCAGCCGCCGCATCGGGCGCGACGACGCCAGCCAGGGCCAAGACGCCGACGATGATCAGGGATCGCAACAACACACGCACGGTCAACCTCCCGTGTTCCGGTTCCCGGAGAGGATAAGCCCGACCGTTCCCGGTGACCAGCCCGATCACTGACGCGAGGTCATGCTTGGCAGGTCGGCCTTCGGGGCCTACCCTTCGCACTCGACACCCCCGAACCAGGAGATCGTCTCATGTCCCGACCCCGACTCGGCCTGGCCCTCGGCAGCGGCGGCGCCCGCGGCATCGCCCATTGCGGCGTCCTGGACGCGATCCACGAGGCGGGCCTGCCCGTCGACGTGGTCGCCGGCACCAGCATGGGTTCGATCGTGGGCGCGCTCTACGCCCGCGAGCCCGACCCCGCCGTCGTGTGGCGGCGGATCCAGGCCTACGTCGACGACGGGCGGCTCGCCGGGTACGCGGTTCGACCAACCCTGGCAAGCCGCGA
>CAZJMO010000156.1:0-1631 GCA_964547085.1 uncultured Fibrobacteraceae bacterium
CCAGGCACGCCCTGGCTCTACTACGGCGAGGAGGTCGGGCTGCGGAACGGTCCGGCGGGCAGCGACGAAGAGAAGCGCACGCCCATGCCCTGGACCGACACCGACGCGGGCTTCACCGCAGGCGCGCCCTGGTATCGATTTTCGTCGGGGCGCGACATCGCCAACGTCGCGGCGCAGACGCATGATCCCGCGAGTCTGCTGTCGCGTTATCGCCGCCTGATCCGTGCGCGCCGGGGGTCGGCGGCGCTGCGTGAGGGCGACGTGGCGTCGGTGCCGCTGGACGGTGCTCCGCGCGACGGAGTGGCCTACCTGCGGACCGCGGCCGACGAGCGCGTGCTGGTGGTGCACAATCTGGCCAACGCGCCGCGCACGTTCTCGTGGTCGGCGTTCGCCGGCGGCTACGAACTCCTCTTCGGCGACCGCGGCGTCGGCCTGCCGGTGGAGGGCGCGATCACGTTGCCGGCGAGGGCCACGGGCGTGTGGCTGGTGGTCCCGTAGCATTTCTCGCCGGAGACGGATCAACCGCTTAAGCCCCGCGATTGAGAGCCGATATCAGAGGTGATTCTCAATCCTGAACCAAGGCGGGGATCCGTGACGACTCCTTGTGACCGTGTGCAGCAGACAGTCACCGACATTGCACCGGAGCCGTGGGTCCAGCGCGCTTTTGCGGCGCTTCTGGATCTTGCTTCGCTGGACTTCGACGAGGGTACGCCCGAGGACATCCTCGAACCCGTCGTAGAGCTACTCGTGCAGCCCCCGTTCGAATACGAGGGTGCGGCCGTCTACCATGCGGACGGTGACGGCTGGTCGCGCTGCGCGTCGGCCGGCGCGATTGCGCAACCGCGACTGCCGGTGGAAGATGGATCCTTCGATTTCAGCCGCGTGGGTCCCGACCTGCGGCTGAAGCTCGACGGCGGCGGCGGCGCGCGCGTCCTGGTGCTGCGCCGCGGCGAGAAGCACGAATCGGCCGCGGAAGAACCAGTCGTGCTGCGGCGTCTGGTGGGCCTGGTGGACAACCTGCTCGACCAGTACACATACACCAACCTGCTGGCCAACTCGGAGTACTTCTACCGGAGCCTCTACAGCCGCGCCAACCTCGGAATCTTCTTCTCGCGGGTCGGAGGCGGGCTGCAGCGGGCCAACCCCGGTCTGCTCGGGCTCCTGGGCTACGCGACCGAGCGCGAGATGCGTGAGACGGTCGGGCCCCGGCTCGACACCAATTTCTACGATCCGCCCGACGATCGGCAGCGAATGGTCGAAGCCATCCTGTCCGACGGTCAGGTTCATGATTTCCAGACCCGGATCCGACGCGCCGACGGCAGCCTGGTTCCGGTCTCGATGACGTCGTGCCTGGTTCTGGATTCCGATTACCAGATGCAGGATCCCGAGTTCTTCGGCTTCGTCACCGATCTGTCGGACCAGGACTCCACCGCGGAAGCCCGCCGTGACCTGCGCCGCGCCAAGGCAGCCAATCTCAACAAGATCCGATTCCTGGCCTCCATGAGCCACGAGTTGCGCACGCCCCTGAACGGCGTGGTCGGCATGGCGGACCTGTTGGCCACCGGCGATCTCGACAGCGATCAGGCCGAGGCCGTCAAGCTGATCCACGGTTCGGCCGACCAGCTGCTCGC
>CAZJMO010000156.1:1641-7928 GCA_964547085.1 uncultured Fibrobacteraceae bacterium
ATCAGCGACTACACCACGCTCGAGTTCGGCGCCATGGCGCTGTCGAACGAACCGTTCTCGCCCACCGAACTCGTGGACGGCGTGCGGTGTCGTTGGCACGATGCGGCGCAGTCGCAGAGGCTCGATCTGCAGCTCCGGAAGGCGCCCGACCTGCCGGCGACCGTGTGCGGCGACGCCCGGCGTTGCGCCCAGATCCTGGACCTGCTCGTGGACAACGCGATCAAGTACACGCCGTCCGGCGGTCGGGTGGAGATCCAGGCGGCGTCCCGGGACGAGGCCATGCTCCTGTCGGTGTCCGACACCGGTGTCGGCATCGATTCGGCCCAGCTCGAGGCGATTCTCGGCGGGGACGCGCAGTCCAACGACCATGCCGGCCTCGGCGGTACCGGACTCGGTCTGGCGATGGTGCAGCGGCTGGTCGAGTTGATGGACGGCCGACTCTGGGTGGACAGCACGGTGGACTGCGGCAGCCGATTCTCGGTGCTCCTGCCGCTGCCGCGGCCGGATGTCAAGGTCGAGGCCGAGCCGAAGATCGTCGACGACACCGGCCGGTTGCGTATCCTCGTGGTCGAGGAAAACGCGGTCAACGAGCTGGGGGCGCGCAAGCTCCTGGAGTCGCTGGATCTGGACGTGACGCTGGTGCCGGGGGGGCGGGAAGCCGTCGCCGAGGTCGTCCAGCGGTCGTACGATCTGGTGTTCATGGACCTGCAGATGCCGGAGATGGACGGGTTCGCGGCCACGCTGGCGCTGCGGAGCGAGGCGGAGTACCAGGGGCCGGTGGTCGCCATGACCGCGCATGCCACCGAGTACCATCGCGACAAGTGCCGACGGACCGGCATGAACGGCTTCGTGACCAAGCCGCTGGAGCGGAAGCGTCTGGCGGATTTCCTGGAGAGTCTGCCGCCGCAGGATGCGACGCCGGGTCCGTGGCTGTGGATCGAGCCGGACGACAACCGGCCGCTCGCCAGCGGGCCGGTCGGCGACTAGCGGTAGTACGGCGAGGGAAGCCCGATCGTGTCGGCGAAGAATGTGCCGAAGATCTCCTGTCCCGACGGGAAGCAGGTGCGGTCGGCGTACATGACCAGGATGTCGGCCTTCAGGTTGCCGCCGGACATCCGCAGCGCGACGATGCTGCGCTCGCTCATCCACCCCAGTTCGTAACGCACGAGGCCCAACCCCAGGGCCTCGGCGTGCATGGTCGGATCTTCCTCGAACATGGGGTCTTCCCAGTCCCACTTCTCGATCTGTGGTTCGTCCAGGACGGCGGACAGCTCGTCGCGGCGCATGGCCGCGTCGTCGAAGTACGGCGCCAGATCGTCGTGCGTGTCGGACCACTGGTAGAAGCCCATGCACAGCTTGTCGTCGCGGAACATGTAGATCACCTGGCACGGCTCGCCGGAGACCGTGGCGGGGAAGACGAGGAGCGGACCTTCGTTCAAGGTCGGCGCGGGGCCTTCGAGGTTGCGGACCTGTTGGCGGGTCTGGCCCCAGACGGCCTGGCGGAAGTCGTTGTCGCCCGAGGGCACGGGACCGTCAGCGGCCGACGCCAGGGCGGCGGTGGCCAGGAGCAGGGCAGACAGGACGTGCAGCCGGTCGAAAAGCGGACGCATGGATCACCTCCGAAAGGGTTCGAGAGGCGATGTTGCAGGATTCGGGCCGGGGGGCTACTCGCGGCAGATGACCAGCGTCATGACCGGCAACGCGCCGAGATCATCGGCCGGGGCGACCAATGCGGCCAGCGCGCTGCCCTCGGCGTCCAGGATGAGCGAGGACGGAGCGGCGGCGATCCGGGTGCCGTCGGTGCCGCGCAGTTCGAGGGAGATCTGCAGGTGCTCTCCCGGTGCGCCGGTCACGGACCAGGAGGTGGCGCCGGCCTCGTCGAGGGTTTCCAGACGGGCGTCGGTGGCCGGCAGGATGGTCACGCGGGCGGCGGTGTGCAACGTGGCGGCGTCGCAGACGGCTGCCGTGAGAAGGCTGGAGAGGACGATGGCGAGACACTGGCACATGGTTGCTTCTCCGGCTGGCAATGCAGAATGCACGGTCTGCAGATTGCATGATGATACTATGGCTTGCGGGATCGTGCAATCTGCGATGCGCGCTATGGATTTCCCGTGTGTGTTCCGGCACGTGGTTTGCGCTGACCGTTCGTATCAGGATTCGCATCACCGCGATGGGGAAAGACCCCGATACGGCGCAAGGCGTTGAAAAAACGGCAGATAGCGAACGTGAGGGCCGACATGGTCGGCCGCGAAATGAGGATCCCGGCGAGTGAAACGACCAGAAACAGGACGTTTGCTGGCAAATACGACCGCGGTCGCGGGCCTGTGCTGTCTGCTGGCCGTGAACGCGCTGGCGCTCGATCCCGGCGACGGAACGACGATTTCGGCGCAGCAGCTCCGGCTGCCCGTCGGCGCCGAATCCGGGAAGACCCTCCTGCTCGACGACGGCCAGACAAAGCTCGCGGGCGAGAAGGCGGCGCTGTCGGTCTATCAGGTCTACACCATGTATTTCGGGACGCTCTGCGACAACGACGGCGTGGTCGTGCTCGGTGACAACGACAAGATCATCCAGGACGCGGACCATCTGGTGTACGGCGGTTCGCCCCAGTCCGGCGTGATCCGGCTGTATGGCGACGCGTTCCATGCGGTCTCGATCGATATCACGCCCGGCTCCGCCACGGGGTTCCAGATCAGCGAATTCGACACCGACTACGGCATCCCGCCGCTGTCGGGACTCACGCTCGATGCCACCGGCTATCTCACCCTCCGGCTCGGTGCACGACTCCAGCTGTACTCCAGCAGCGTCTCCTCCGGTTCCGGCCAGCAGATCGGCTACACGGTCGAGGCCGTCTACGAGTAGCCGCACCTCCCTCTGAAGATTTCCCAGATTTTCTACTCAAGCGGTCGTTCCCGTGTCCGAAAACATGCTCGTGTTAGGGCTGAGAGAGTTTCAACGAGCCAGCCCTGAGAAAACTGGTAGGAAACCAGTGGAAGTTCGTTAGCCGTGAGAGCGGCTAGAGACAAAGGAGTGATCAATGAAGAACTTCTCGCGTTTCTCGATCCTGGCCGTGGTACTCGTGGCCCTCGCCAGCACTGCTGGCGCCGTGGACTTTGCGACTAACGCCTCGGTCGACATCATCGACGGTGTCACGATCGCCCAGACCACCGCGATGAACTTCGGTGTGCTGGTGAACAACAACGGGACCGTGGTTGTTTCCTGTGTCGATGGAACGCAGACCGACGCGGCCCACCTGATCAGCGACGCCACCGACATCAGCCAGGGCATCTTCGACGTCACGAGCACGATCGGCTCCAGCCTGACCGCCGCCGTGACTGCGGGCTCCCTGCCTGCGGGCATCACCCTGGATACATTCACGTTCTCCTGGGCCGGCGAAGATGCCGCGGCAGACAGGACCCTGGTTGCGGCCACCGAGGAGCTCGAAGTCGGCGCGTCGATCACGCTCGATCGTACCGCGACGACCGCGACCAACGGCACCCCGGCGGATCTGCCTTACACGCTGGCCGTGACGTTCCAGTAGACGATCCACGTCCATAGCGGGCGATTGAACCGGGACGAGGCCTCTGCCTCGTCCCGGTTTTTCATGCGTGCGCATCGGTGGCATGAGGGTTGCGACATTGGCGCCGACATCTTTGCCCGGCCGGGATAACTCCCTGCCGCACTGTTAGTTGGACCATGATGGAGGCTTCTCGATGTTCGTGCCCTCGGCAAAAAGTGGCAGGTCCCTGGGAATTCTGTTCTGCGTGGCGGTATGCCTGACGGCGATCGGTGCGCGGGCGCAGAGCGTCTCGGTGGCGCCGTATCATTAAAGAAGGACGGTAAGACCCGTTCGGCGCCGGGCTTCCTGTCCAAGCGCGGCGACGAGGCGGAGACCTACCGCATCTCGCTGGCGTATTACGATATGGACGAGGACGGCAGGCTGATCCGGTCCGATTCGACGGCGACGTGACGCGACGATTACGCCGGCCATGTGCTGCGGTACTCGCCGCGTCGGGTGGTGATCCCGGCCGGGGGAAGCCAGACCGTGCGCCTGCTCGTGCGCCGCCCGCGCGATCGGGATGTCGGGGGGAAGGAATTTCGGGCCCATCTGTCGGTCTGTTCGGTGCCCATGGTGCCGCGACTGATGGAGATGGAAGAGGTCGTGCCCGAGGTCGAGGGAGACGACAAGATCGTGGTGCGACCGGTGGCTTCGGTCGAGACGCTGGTGCCGATGATCGTCCGTTTCGACCGGCCGGAGGCCACGCTGGAACTCGCGGACGCGCGGATCCTGAACGACGGCCCCGACGGTGCGCCGCAGGTGTCCTTCAAGCTCATGCGCACCGGGGAACGCTCGCTCTACGGGAACCTCACCGTGACCCACGTCGCCCCCGACGGCGACGAGACCCAGCTCTTCTACGGCCGCGGCGTCGCGGTCTACACGCCGCTGCCCTTCCGGCGATTCGTTATCGATTCGCCCGGGGAGAACCTCGATCTGCTCTCCGGCGTCGTCCGGATCGACTACCGGGAAACGGCCGATGGCGGCGGCGACCTGCAGGACGAGCTGGAAATCAACCCTGCGCAGTTGAGCCGGCGGTGAGATGATCGCCCGCCGGGGCATGACGGCGCTCCTGGCGCTGATCCTGGGTCTGGCCGCGGCCTCTTCGGCCGTTGCTGCGGATCCCGGTGTGCTCGTACCCGTCGATGAGGACGAGATCCTGATTCTCGAGGTCCGCGTCGATCGCTACCTTGCCAGCAATGGAGTGATCGGCTATCGGCACGGCGACCGGATCCTGCTGCCGCTGGGTGAATTGGCGGAGGTCCTCGAGTACGCGATCCTGGCCTATCCCGAGCGCGGCGTGGTCGATGGCTGGCTCGTGGACGAGGATCGTGCCTTCCGGCTCGACGTGAACTCTCGAAGCGTAGTGGTCGACGGGCGTCAGACCGGAATCGACGAACCGTGCGTCTACATCAACGACGACGACATCTACGTCGACAGCGAGGTCCTGACCCGCTGGTGGCCGATCGAACTCGACATCGACCTGACCGGATTGCGCGTGCTGATCGCGGCGAGCGAGGCCATCCCGCTGCTCAACCGTCTCAACCGCGAAGCGATGTGGGCGCGCCTGGACAAGACCGAAGCTTCCGACGAACAGTTCCCCCGACGTGACGCCGGGTACCGCATGGCGTCCTGGCCGTTTCTCGACGCCACGGTGTCGGTGGACACGGACCGCGACGACACGACCTGGCGCGGTTCGCTGCTCAGCCGCGGTGATCTGGCCCGGCTCAGCACGACCGGTTTCCTCGGTTACGACCGATCCGCGACGAGCGAGTGGACGGCGTGGCTGCGCGCCGGTCGGACCGATCGTGACGGCGGCCTTTTCGGGCCGCTGCGCGCCACGGCGTTCTCCGCCGGCGACGTGACCGGAATCCCGTTGCCCATGATCGGCAACACTCCGCTGGGCCGCGGCTTCTCGATCACCAACCAGCCGCCCGGAAGCATCGCGCGCTTCGACGTCGTCGATGTCAACGGCGACGCACCGCCCGGCTGGGAGGTCGAGCTGTATCTCGACGGGACGTTGCACGACATCCAGACCGCCGGAGACGACGGAGGGTTCTTCTTCGCGGCGGTGCCGCTTCATCTGGGGCTGAATACGATTCGGGCGGTGCTCTACGGCCCCAACGGTCAGAAGCGCGAACAGGTCCGCACGTACAACATCCGCTCGGGTATGTGGAAGCGCGGCCACCTGCACTACAACTACTCGGTGCTGCAGAGCGGCAAGTCGATCATCGGCTCGCGCACGACCGGAAGCAGTGTCCGCCAGGGGGCCGGCATGCAGGTGACGGCCTGCAGCAGCGGGACGACGGGCCTGGAGACATTCAAGGCGTGTGAGCCCGAGGCTGCCACGCAGTTCGATATGATGGTTTTGGATATCCGCATGCCGGATATGGACGGTTACCGTGTGGCGCGACACGTGCGCCGGTTTACCCGCCGCCCGGTTGCGCTGCTGGCTTTCACGTCGTCAACGATCGACGGCGCCACCAAGTGCCAGGCGAGCGGATTTGACGGTTTTCTGCCCAAGCCGGCCAGCCGTCAACGGCTGCTGTCGATGGTGGAGCGTTTGCTGAGCGATGCGGCTGAGAGCACGGAGCATCCGGCAATCGTGACCCAGCATTCGGTGCGCGAGGATGCCAAGCGCAATGTGTCGATTCTGCTGGCCGAGGACAACCCCGTAAACCAGAAGCTGGCGAAGCGCATGCTTGGCAAGGCGGGCTACCAGGTTACGGTTGCG
>CAZJMO010000157.1:0-2143 GCA_964547085.1 uncultured Fibrobacteraceae bacterium
ATATCTTGTCCACCATTGATAACATCAACTTCTAAACCAAGTTCATCATCAATAATACACACCTCGTCACCGCGACCGATCTCGCCGCCGCGACGGAAATTGTCGAGGAAGTCGTCGAGACCGTGCCGGAGACCGTGACGCCCGAGACTCCGGTCGAGACCACGCCCGCGGTGGATTACGCCGCCATGCAGCCCGCCGAGTACGGGGTCGAGGACGTGTTCTTCGGCTTCGACCAGTACGACCTCGACGATGCGGCGATGGCGACGCTGGCGCGGAACGTGCGCCTGCTGAAGGACCATCCCGAGACGATCGTGCTGATCGAGGGTCACTGCGACGAGCGCGGCACGGTGGAGTACAACCTGGCGCTGGGCGAGAAGCGCGCCAAGGTCGTGCGCGACTACCTGCTGAGCCTCGGCCTGTCGAGCAGCCGCGTGCGCGTGACCAGCTACGGCGAGAGCCGTCCGTTCACGCTGGGCAGCAGCGAGGACGCCTGGGCGCAGAACCGCCGCGCGCACTTCACGCGGCCGTAGATCAGGAGGGCCAACGTGACCTTTGACCGCTTGGTGCGGGCCGGCGCCGTCGTTGTGACGGCGGCCGGCCTCGCGCTCATCGCTGCCTGTGCGCCGCAGCTCGATCGCATCGAGCTGGCCGTGCAGGACAACCACGACGAGATGGCCGAGATGCGCGCCGAGAACCGCCGGCTGAGCCAGGACGTGGCCGCGCTGGCGCAGTTGCTGCGCCTGGAATCCACGTCCGGCGACGAGACCAACGCGCAGCGCTTCGCGAAGCTGGGGCAGGTGTCGGCGCGGCTGGATCAGCTGATGCGGAAGCTCGACGACAACGCCGCGTACATGCGTGAGCTGTCGGCGCGCGTGGACCTGCTGGCGACGCGGTCGGGCATCCCGACGCTCGGCGAATACAAGCCGCCCGAGGCCCGCGACGAGACCGGCATGGCGACGCTGCCCGAGGAAGGCCGCTCCATCTATCAGGCCGCGCAACTCGACCGCAGCCGCGGGAACGTGGAGATGGCCCGCGAGGGTTTCGTCGAGTTCCTGGAGCGCTACGGCGACAGCGAACTGGGCGACGACGCCCGCTACTGGCTCGGCGACCTGTCCTACAGCGAATCCGACTGGATCGACGCGCGCGACCAGTTTGCGCGCCTGCTGCAGGACCATCCGGACACGCCGTGGGCCGCCGCCGCGCTGTTGAAGCAGGGCTACAGCCTGCGCGAGTTGGGTCGCGACGACGAGGCGACCGTCCTCTTCCGCGATCTCGTGACACGGTTCCCGGACTCCAACGAGGCCGCCCTGGTGAGCGACCTGGTCGGCGCGCCGGCCGAGTAGCATTGCGACGCATGGTTTTCTCGGACGCGCCGACTCCCGGAGTCGGCGCGGTTTCGTGTTGTGCCAAGTGAGCCCTGTCGGTGTATCCTCGATTTCCTGTAGATGGACGCGGACCGAGCGACGGCGGGTGAACGGGTAACGGGGAGATCGGCCATGCGCTCGAATTCACGTTCTTCCTACCAGCTTGATCTTGTTGTCACGATGATGCTTGCGCTGACGGTCGGTGTGGTGTTCCGGCGCTTGGCCGGCGTTGGATTTTTCCACGACGACTGGATCTTCCTCGGCCGTGCCGCCGGTTTTCTTCCGGACCCCGACATTCCGGTCCGACCTCTTGCGTTCAACTTCTACTGGCGCATGCTCCATGAGCTTGCCGGTCACGAGACTGTCATCTATACCGCGAGTCGTTTCGTGCTGCACTTCGGTGCAGGCCTCGTGCTGGCTCGAATCGTTCGTCGGCTCGGCGCGGATGTCCTGGCGAGCTGGTTGACCGCGGGGTTATTCTTGGTCTCGCCGCTGGCTTTCGAGGCGCTGTATTGGGCTTCCGGGGTTACGGACCTGCTCGCCAATCTGGGCCTGATGCTCGCATTGCTGGGAGTTGTCCAGGGCCGTTGGTCCGGAGTCCTATGGCTCGTGGTTGGTGGTCTGATCAGTCTGGCGAGCAAGGAGTCCGGTTGGTGGCTGCCGGTCGCGAGTGTTGTTGCCTGGCGCCTGCACAGTCGCCGCGGGTATCTCTGGGCTGCGGTCTTGTTGGCGATTGTAGCCGGCGTGACGTTGATCGCGACTTCGCGCGGCCTGAGCCA
>CAZJMO010000157.1:2178-7914 GCA_964547085.1 uncultured Fibrobacteraceae bacterium
GGGCTCGGAACCGTTGTCTGGCTGGCGTGGGCAGCTTGGGCGGTATTGCGATGGCGTCGCGGTGACTGGTTGCCGGCCGCCGCACTGACGTGCGGAATATTGTCGTTGATGCCCGTGATGGGGCTGGCTGGCCACATGGTGCCCCGGTATCTGTTACCGGTTCAGGCGTGTCTGGCGACGACGCTCGTGCTTGCTTTGCCGCAGCGTTGGCCCTTCCGGCGCGCCGCGATCTATCTGGGTATCGGCGTTGCAGCGATCTACGCCTCGTGGTGCACGGACCAGTTTCTCGACCGCACCTACGCCACGGGGCGGCCGTCCCACCGTCTGGTGGCCAAGGAACGGATGGTTCGCATGGAGTGGCGATACCTCGACGCCAATGGCGTCGGACCGGGAACCGGCATCGTCTTTCTCTGTCGGCCCGACGACGATCTCGAGATGCGCGAATATATGCTCGACGTGATCGGCCGCACTTGGGGGCCGCAGGTCGTTCTTGATTCGCGGGCACCGATTGTCATCGCTCGTCAGGTGGCCGAGATTCCATTCGACACGCCCGTTTTCCAGTTTGGTCGCTGGTCGCTCGAGTCTCTCGGTGTCCTGCGTCGGGAGTCGCAATACGGAGCGATGAGTCCGTAGGATTGCTCCTCCCCGTATTGCACCCCGGTTTGCCTTGCACGACCCCGTTTCGTTTGGCACCTTAGCGCCATGCGTGTTCGTGATTCTCGGTTTCGCCAAGGAGGAAGCCATGGCCGACAGTATCGTCAACGTGCCCCAGCCCGAGAACGAACCGGTGCTGGACTACGCGCCCGGTTCAGCGGAGAAGAAGGCGGTCAAGGCCGCCCTCAAGCAGCTTTCCGGTGAGAAGATCGAGATCCCGCTGATCATCGGCGGCGAAGAGGTCCGCACCGGCAACATGGGCCAGTGCGTGGTGCCCCACGACCACAAGCACGTGCTCGCGACGTACCACAAGGCCGGTCCCGCCGAGGTGCGCCAGGCGATCCAGGCCGCCCAGAAGGCCAAGGCCGAGTGGGCCGCCATGCCGTGGCAGCAGCGGTCGTCGATCCTGCTGAAGGCCGCCGAGCTCTTGGCCGGCCCGTGGCGCGCCACCATCAACGCCGCCACCATGCTCAACCAGAGCAAGACCGCTTTCCAGGCCGAGATCGACAGCGCCTGCGAGCTGGCCGACTTCTGGCGCTTCAACCCGTACTACTACGAGCAGATCATGTCGGACCAGCCGCCCTACAGTCCCACCGGCATGTGGAACTACGTGGAGCAGCGGCCGCTCGACGGCTTCGTGTTCGCGGTCACGCCGTTCAACTTCACGAGCATCGCCGGCAACCTGCCGACGGCGCCCGCGCTGTGCGGCAACACGGTGGTCTGGAAGCCCGCCAGCGCGACGGTCTACAGCAACTACAAGGTGATGCAGCTGCTGGAAGAGGCGGGCATGCCCAAGGGCGTGATCAACTTCGTGCCCGGCAGCGGCGCCGAGGTCGGCAACCCGGTGCTCGGCAGCAAGCATCTGGCCGGCATCCACTTCACCGGCTCGACGGCCGTCTTCCAGGACATGTGGCGCACGGTCGGCCGCAACATCAAGCGTTACGGCTGCTACCCGCGCATCGTGGGCGAGACCGGCGGCAAGGACTTCATCTTCGCGCATGCGTCCGCCGACGTCGACGCGCTCGTGGTCGCCATGCTCCGCGGCTCGTTCGAGTTCCAGGGCCAGAAGTGCTCGGCCGCCAGCCGCGCCTTCGTCCCCGCGTCGCTGTGGAAAGAGGTCAAGAGCAAGCTCGTGGCCATGATGAAGACCATCACCATGGGCGACACGTCGGACTTCACCAACTTCATGGGCGCCGTGATCGACAAGGCTTCCTACGACAACGTCAAGGGCTACATCGACCGCGCCAAGAAGGCCAAGGGCGAGGCCAGGATCATCGCCGGCGGCAAGTGCTCGGAGACCACGGGCTACTTCGTCGAGCCGACGGTCATCGAGTGCCTGGATCCCCACTACGAGTCGATCGTGGAGGAGATCTTCGGGCCGGTGCTGAGCGTGTTCGTGTACGAGGAGAAGGACCTGGTCAAGACCCTGAAGATGGCCGACAAGGCCAGCGCCTACGCCCTGACCGGCGCCATCTTCGCCCAGGACCGTCAGGCGATCTGCCAGATGAAGGATGCGCTCAGCGGCACCGCGGGCAACTTCTACATCAACGACAAGCCGACCGGCGCCGTCGTGGGTCAGCAGCCGTTCGGCGGCAGCCGCGCCTCGGGCACCAACGACAAGGCCGGCAGCTACCTGAACCTGGTGCGCTGGGTCAGCCCGCGCACGGTGAAGGAGACCTTCTGCCCGGCCAAGAGCTACGGCTACCCGCACCAGGGGCAGAAGTAGTTCGGAAGACGGCAGTTCGGTGAGAGTGAGGGCGGCCCTGCGGGGTCGCCCTCTCGCGTTTGGGGCGTACGCGAAAGGGACGGGCGCGGTCGAGGACGAGCGCGCGGCAGGGAGCGTGTCTGCGGGGGAGATGTTGGTGCCGGAGGTGGGGCTCGAACCCACACGTTCTAAAAGAACACAGGATTTTGAGTCCAGCGCGTCTACCAGTTCCGCCACTCCGGCACCGAAGGTCGGAAGACGCATGTTAGGCGTCGGCGAGGGGATAGTCAAGGTCGGCGGGGGCTTTGAGTTAGAAAAACGGAAGAGGGTTTGACATCGGGGGGCGAGGTGCTATATTGCGCGCTCAGGTGGGGCCATAGCTCAGCTGGGAGAGCGCATGACTGGCAGTCATGAGGTCAGGGGTTCGATCCCCCTTGGCTCCACCAACCGAACGTGATCAACGCCGGCGGACTCTTCCGCCGGCGTTTTTCGTGAGTCGCGCGATGTTCGCCGGCCCGATCACGACGCGTCGGCCGCAACCCTCGCCAACAACCACCAGAACGCCTTCCCCTTCAAATAGCAGTTGAAGCAATGCGAATGCGCACACCCGATGCACGACGGACATTCATGCGTCGCGCACCATTCATAGCACCACTCCGCCGCGTCCGACCCGTCCGGATAATACCCGCCGTCCGGGTCGTAACTCTCGATATCCGCGAAGTCGAACAGCCACTTGTCGTGCTCGTCGCAGTAGTCTCGGATCTGGTTGTTGTTGGCATACAGCGTCCCATCCACACCCGTCCCATCCAGATGCCCCGTCATGTACACGAACACGATGTCGGGATAGTCCGCCTCGAGCTGGTTCATCGCGTCCAGGTAGATATCGATCCCCGCCGGCGTGTTGTCGGTGGCGCCACCGCACCAGGACCAGATCACGACATCGGTGTCGGCCGCGTGTGTCTGCAGCCATGCGCGCGTCGTCGACTCCCAGGTGAGGTCGCCGCGTTGGCCGAGATCGCTTAACTCCTCGTGGACGTCGGGCTTGACGAACGACGGATCCTCGCGCGCGAGCATCTGTAGGCCGGTCATCAGCTGGCTGCCGTGGGAGGTGTGGCCGTAGTAGATGCGCAGCGCGGAGACGTCGGCGCGGGAGTCGGCGGGCAGGTTGTCGAACGCGGCGACCGCGAGATGGTTCGCGATGGTGCCGCCGGTCAAGATCGGCGGGTTCTCGACGGGCGGATCGATGACGGGGTCGCCGTCGGAATCGGCGTTGCCGCAGGCGGCGACGGCGAACATCAACAGCAGTCCGACGCCCAGAAATCCCAGGATGATCCTCGACATGGCTTGCTCCTCGCTGCGGGTTCGTCAGGGGCCGAGGCTCCATCCAACCAAGCTACCAGAAAAGGGCGCGCCTCGAAAGGCGCGCCCTGCGGTCGCGGCGTCGACACCGGAGGACGGCGGCTGCCTACATTCCCCACAGGTGCATGGTGTTGACGTCCTTGCCGCGAAGTTTCTGGTAGTAGAAGAGTTGCGACTTGTGGCCGTTCAGGTGCCCGATCATGCCGAGGAAGTGCTTGCCGAGCGACATCTCCATGCCCTCGGGTTCCCAGGGTGCGCGCGACATCTCGTTCTCCAGGCGTTCCTCGCCGGCCTCGGAGATCATCTGCAGGCCGATCTCCTTGTCTGCGGCGAGCAGGCGGCGCGCGTCGGCGACCGATTCCACGGTCGGCAGTTTCTCCGCGGGCTGCAGCATCTCCTCGGGCGGGAGGTCGGCGTAGTCCACACCTTCGGGCATGCCCCAGTCGCCGGTCGCGAAACCCTGGCAGCAGAATCCGCAGGAGTTGGTCATGTGCATCAGGACCTGGCCGGTGGTCATCCAGTTCTTGCCGGTCTCGGGCTTCCAGTCCAGCTCGTCGTCGGTGACCATGGCCATCAGCCCGTCGGCGACGCGGTAGGCCTCGGTCATGGATTCGGTGAGCAGTTCGGTCCAGGTCAGGGCGACGTCCTTTCGGGTGGGAGGCGCGGGTTCGGTCGGAATATGGTAGGAACGAACCGGGGCGAAAGCAAGGCGAAAACAAGGCGACAATCAAAACGAGCGGCCGGATCGTTCCGGCCGCCCGTTCAACGCTGGAAGTTCGGTCAGTGCAACGGATGCGGCGCGATCGCGTCCTCGTCCGGCGGCGCCAGCGGCCCCACCACGGACTCCACCGCGTCCAGGATCTCGCACGACCGCACCAGCTCCCGCATCTTCGTGTGATCGGGATACAGCGGCCGGTCGATCTCCAGGAAATCGACGTGTTTGCGGATCACCTCGTGGGCGGCGCGGGTGCCGCGGCCGGTGGTGAAATCGCGGATGTCGAGCGCCTGGGCTGCGGCCATGAACTCGATGCCCAGGATGCCGAACGCGTTCTCCAGGATCTGGCCGTTCTTGATCGCCGTGTTCATGCCCATGGAGACGAAGTCCTCCTGGTCCGCGGCGGCGGGAATCGACAGCGTGGCCGCGGGCGACGAGAGGATCCGCTGCTCGGTGATCATCATGTCGGCCGTGTACTGCGACAGCATCAGGCCCGAGAACATGCCGGCGCCCTTGGTCAGGAACGCGGGCAGGCCCACCGACAGCGCCGGGTGCAGCAGTCGGTTCAGCCGGCGTTCGCTGAGCACCGAGACCATGGTAATCGACACGCCGGCGCCTTCCATGGGCACGGACACGGGGGAGCCCTGGAAGTTGGCGCCCGTCAGCGTGACCTCCTCCTCGGGGAAGAAGATCGGGTTGTCGCCGACCCCGTTCAGTTCGATCTCCACCTGGCTCTTGGCCCAGCGGATGGCGTCGTGCGCGGCGCCGATCACCTGCGGGGTCGAGCGCATCGAATACGCGTCCTGCACCTTGACCTTGATCTTGCCGGTCGCCAGATCGCCGCCCTGGTAGCACTTGCGGATCGCCGCCGCGGCGCGGACGGCGCCCTTGAAGCCGCGGACCTGGTGGATGCGCTCGTCGTACGGCATGAGGTTGGCGTACAGCGCCTCGAGCGTCATGGTGCAGGCGATCTCCGCCTGTCGCAGCCAGCGATCCATGTCGTAGATGTGGATGGCGCTCATCGCGGTCAGCAGGTTGCTGCCGTTGATGGTGGCCAGGCCGTCGCGCGCCATCAGGCCGGGAACCGGGATGCCCGCCTTCTCCATGGCGACTGCGCCGGGCAGCAACTCGCCCTGGTAGTACGCCTGGCCCTCGCCCATCAACAACAGCGCGATCTGGGACATGGGGGCGAGGTCGCCGCACGCGCCGACTGACCCCTTCTGGCAGACGAACGGCGTGACGCCCTTGTTGAGCATCTCCACCAACGTCAGCGTGATCTCCGGGCGGCAGCCGCTGTGGCCGT
>CAZJMO010000158.1:0-7895 GCA_964547085.1 uncultured Fibrobacteraceae bacterium
CATCAGGGGGTTCGCCTGCCGTGCCGCTAGCGGGTACTCCCGTTCTCAGAATCTTCCGCTTATACGTCAACCGGAAAAGCCTCGAATCCCTCAGATATAGGTTACGCCGCTATCTAGGTGGTTCTGCTATCTACTCCATGAATGACGAAAGAAGGACACAATGGCTGCGCGGGGTCCTGGATCTATGCGTGTTGGCGTCTCTGGTCGGAGGCGAGAAGTCCGGCCACGTTGCCGGCAACTGGCAGGTCGGCAGCCTGGGCCCGGGACGAAAATACGATTTCCTGACACCGCTGAGACGTCAGTATCTGGAACAACAAGCGGTCAGCCGGAGTGAGTTCTCCGATCTCGTGCAGCGACTCCTGCAACCGAAAGTGAACGATGATTAAGAACGAACGATACCTCGGTGAGCTTTCCCCCCATCTCCATGTCCGGGGCGTTGGCGAGGACCGGATCAAGGGGATCATCGGCGAAGTCGAGGCTCATCTGGAGGACGCGGGAGAAGATCCTCTGGAGGCCTTTGGACCGGCGTCGGAATATGCCGAATAGATGGCAGTGGAAGCCGAATGCGAGACACAGGCGGCCCCGGATGAGCGATGGCACGACCGGACATTTCGAGCCACCGCATTCGATGAAATGGAGATCCTCCAGTACGCCGGTCGAGACGGTTGCGAACTGCTGGATGTGGGCCCGTATGCACTCTATTGTCGTCGACGGGTGGATCACTCGAAGGTCGGCCGCTGGGAGTACATCCGCCGGGTCGGGATCCACCGTAGCGGGATCGTCGAAGACATGTTGGCGGATCGCTGGCAACCATGTGGTCAATGGGTCATGTTCCACTACTTCAAGCGCGAGATCATCGAAGGTTGAGTGTCGAATCGTATCAGTGGATCTCAAAAAGAGTAAGATCTCCTACGGTCACCCAGCGAACACTCAATCGGCGTCACGCACCAAGCCAGCCGGTGGCCCGCCATCGCGAAATGGACTGGCCAGGACAGTGCCGATGCCACGAAAGGAGACTATCGTAAGAGCAACAGTCCCAGAATGCGGATCGGTAAACTGACAGCTTCGCAACCACTTGCGCACCGCCGCCATGGCGATGTCCGCAGTTCAATCTCCCACACCGATCGAGCGTGCTAGACTGACCCGGCCAAGATGCGGAGTCCCACGAGAATCGCCGGGAGGAACCACGATCACTGCCGAACGGAACCGCCTGCGCGAGGCCCAAGACCTCGGTACCCCTTGGAAGAAATGGGGGCCCTACCTGAGCGAACGCCAGTGGGGCACGGTGCGCGAGGATCACAGCGTCGACGGCAATGCGTGGGGGCACTTTCCCCACGGCCAGTCGGTGGCCCGCGCCTATCGGTGGGGTGAGGATGGTCTGGGCGGCATCTGCGACGACCGTCAGCGCCTGTGCTTTGCGGTGACGCTGTGGAACGGCGCCGACGAGGTGCTCAAGGAGCGCCTGTTCGGGCTGGCCAACGGTCAGGGCAACCACGGCGAAGACGTCAAAGAGTACTACTTCTACCTCGACAGCACGCCGACCCACTCATACCTGAAATTCCTCTACAAGTATCCGCAGGCCGCCTTCCCCTACACGGACCTGGTGGAGACGAACGCGGCGCGCGGCTACGGCGATCCCGAGCACGAACTGCTCGATACCGGTGTCTTCAGCGAGGACCGCTACTTCGACGTCATGGTCGAGTACGTCAAGGCTGCGCCGGAGGATATCCTAGTGCGGATCAGCGTCACGAATCGTGGTCCGGAGGCGGCCCCGATCCGGGTGCTGCCGACGCTCTGGTGCCGGAATGTCTGGTCCTGGTACGAGGGCGCGGTGAAGCCGCGCCTGACCGCCGAAGGCGCCGGGGGCGCGGTCCGGGCGACCGGCTCGGCGGCGGGGGACATGCGGCTGCATTGCGAGGGCGCCCCGCGTCTGCTGTTCACCGAGAACGAGACCAACCACGAGGCGCTCGGCAGCGGCGCCAATGCCTCTCCCTACACCAAGGACGGCATCAACCGCTTCGTTGTCCATGGCGAGGAGGGGGCCGTCCGTTTCGACGGGAGCGGGACCAAGGCTGCCGCCGAATACGGTCTGACCGTGGCCCCCGGCGCGACCGAGGTGATTCGCCTGCGCTTGACGGCCGACGCTGCGGGTGAGGCCTTCGGCCCGGATTTCGACGCGGCCTTCGACACCCGGCTGCGGGAGGCCGACGATTTCTACGACGCGCTGGCCCCGCCCGGCCTGGACGAGGACGAGCGCCGGGTCATGCGGCAGGCCCTGGCCGGCATGCTGTGGTCCAAGCAGTATTACGAGTACGATGTCGCTCGCTGGCTCGCCGACCGCGAAGGCGTCGCGCACCCGCGCAACCGCGACTGGGCCCATCTGCGCAACCACGACATCATCTCCATGCCGGACAAGTGGGAGTACCCTTGGTACGCAGTGTGGGACCTGGCCTTCCACACGCTGGCCCTGATGCTGGTGGACACCGACTTCGCCAAGGAGCAGCTGACACTGTTCCTGGAGGACCGCTACCAGCACCCGGATGGTCAGATCCCGGCCTACGAGTGGAACTTCAGCGACGTCAATCCGCCGGTCCACGCCTGGGCCACCGTAGCGGTCTACGAGTTCGACAAGCAGGGTCGCAATGGACAGGGTGACATCGCCTTCCTGAAGAACGCCTTCGAACGGCTGGGCCGGAACTTCGCCTGGTGGGTCGCCCGCAAGGGGCCCGAGGGGACGAATGTGTTCGAGGGCGGCTTCCTGGGCCTGGACAATATCGGGGTCTTCGATCGCAGCAAGGAGTTACCCACGGGCGGCCGGCTGGAGCAGTCGGACGGCACGGCCTGGATGGCGCTCTTCGCCCAGAACATGCTGACCATCGCCCTCGAACTTTCGCGCCACGACCCTGCCTACAAGGACGCCGTCCTCGAGTACCTCGAGCGGTTTCTGAACATCGCCGCGGCCATGGACCGGATCGGCGACAACGAGGACGAGATGTGGGACGAGGCCGATGGGTTCTTCTACGACGTGATACGCTTTCCCGACGGCAGCGCCACCCGGCTGAAGGTTCGCTCGCTGGTGGGCCTGCTGCCCCTGGCCGCGGTGACCGTCTTCGACGCGGCGACTCTGGACGAACTGCCGTTGGTAAAGAAGCGCTACGAGGACCTCGTCGCCACCAAGGGGGGCGGGCTGCAGAACATCGCCTGCCCGGACTGTCCCGGGATTGAGGGCCGACGGCTCCTGGGCATCCTGGACGACGATAAGCTTCGCCGCGTTCTGGGCCGCATGCTGGACGAGAACGAATTCCTCGGGCCCTACGGCATCCGTTCCCTGTCCCGCGTCCACGCCGAGCAGCCCTACACCTTCCATTGGGACGACCAGGAGCACAGCGTCGGCTACCGCCCGGGTGAGTCGGACTCGGGCATGTTCGGCGGCAACTCCAACTGGCGGGGGCCAGTCTGGATGCCGGCCAACTTCATGATCATCCGCGGCCTACTCCACCTCCACGCCTGGTACGGCGAATCCTTCAGGATCGAATGCCCGACCGGGTCGGGTCGCCGGTTCAATCTGTACGAGGTGGCGGAGGAGATCTCACACCGCCTGGAGGCGATCTTCCTGCGGGACGGATCCGGGCGCCGTCCCGTCTTCGGCCGCACGACCAGGTTCCAGGACGATCCCCACTGGCGCGATCATATCCTGTTCTACGAGTACTTCCACGGCGACGACGGTTCCGGCCTGGGGGCCAGTCACCAGACGGGGTGGACCGGCCTCATCGCCACCATCATGCAGGTGTTCGGGCACATCAGCGCCCGCGACCTGAAGGAGGGCGGCACCGGCCCGGGAAAGGAGCCAGAATGATCCTCGCAGGAGACATCGGCGGAACGAAGACTCTGCTGGCCTTGGTGGATCCTGCCGTCGGTCCCGCCCATCCCGTCAGGGAGGAGCGGTTCGCCAGTGGGGACTACGCTTCCCTCGACGCGGTCATCGCCGCGTTCCTCCCCGACGGCGATCCCCGGCCGGACGCGGCCTGCTTCGGCCTGGCCGGGCGCATCCACGGCCGCCAGTGCCGGACCACGAACCTGCCCTGGCTCATCGACGCCGACGTCATCAGCCGCGATTTCCGCATCCCGCAGGTCCACCTGCTCAATGACCTGCAGGCGGTCGCCAACGTCATTCCCCATCTCGAGGGCGACGACCTCTGCGTGCTGAACCCGGGACAGCGCGAACCCGGCGGCGTCATCGGCGTCGTCGCCCCGGGCACGGGGTTGGGGGAAGCGTTCCTGACCTGGACCGGCAGCCGCTACGAGGCCTGGCCGTCGGAGGGGGGCCACGTGTCATTTGCCCCCGTGACGGTGGAGCAACTGGAACTTCTGGAGTTTCTCGAACGGCGCTTCGGGCACGTCAGCTTCGAGCGCGTCTGTTCGGGCAGCGGCTTTCCCAACATCTACGACTACCTTGTGGCCAGCGGCCGCTACGAGGAACCGGAGTGGCTACGCCAGGCAATCACCGGGGCCGAGGACCGCACGCCCCTGCTCGTGGATGCCGGCTACCAGCGTAAGGCCCCCATCTGCATCGCGGCCCTGGACCTGTTCGTGCGGATCCTGGGCGGCGTGGCCGGCAACATGGCGTTGAAAGTGATCGCCACTGGTGGCCTCTACCTTGGCGGTGGCCTGCCGCCCCGCATCCTGTCCCGCCTGCAGCAGCGCGACTTTCTGGACGCCATCTGCTACAAGGGCCGTTTCCGCGATTGGATCAAGAACATCCCGGTCTCGGTGGTCCTAGACGGTAAGGCGGCGCTGCATGGGGCGGGCTGGCATGCGTTGGATCGGTACAGGAATGACTGAAGCGGAGGTTCTGCCGAAGCGAGGGGATTTTCGTTCCCCTGGCCACCGCTGTCCGCGACAAAGTAACTTCGCGTTTTCGATCGTTATTCATGGGAGAACGCATGACCGCCCAGAGTGATGCGGACGACACCGGCCATCCCGCTTTCCTGCCGCACGACGGCCCCCTGCGCGAGGACGTGCGCCGGCTGGGCGCTCTGGTTGGACGTATGTTGGCCGAACAGGGCGGTGACGCTTTCTACGGGCGCGTGGAAAGCGTGCGCACGGCCTCCATCGGTCGACGTGACGCCGGCGCCGGGATCGGAGGCCTGGCCGGTTGCCTGGCCGGACTGAAGGCGGACGAGGCCGAGTCGCTGGCGCGTGCTTTCGCCACGTATTTCCAGATGGTCAACGTGGCCGAGCGTGTGCACCGTATCCGCCGTCGGCGCGACTACCAGCTGGCGGGCGCCGCGCCGCAGCCGGAGTCAATTGCCGACGTTCTGCGCAGGTTGAAATCGCGTGGTGTCGAGGTCGACGAACTGATGGAGTGGATCGACCGGCTGGACGTCGAGCCGGTGTTCACGGCGCACCCGACCGAAGCGGTGCGATCCTCGTTGCTGAAGAAGGAACAGGCCGTCGTGCGGGCGCTGATCGCCGGGTTCGATGCCCGGCGCCCGCCCTCCGAATGCGAGGCCGACGCCGAACGAATGCGCATGGCGCTCACGGCCGGCTGGCAGACCGCGGAGGCCTCGCCGGTGCGCCCCAGCGTGCAGGACGAGTTCGACCACGTGGCCTTCTACCTCACCGAATCGTTGTACCGCGTGCTGCCGGTGTTCTACGAGACACTGCAGCGTGAACTGGAAGCCGTCTACGGCGTCTACCCCAGGTTGCCGCGCCTGCTGCGCTTCGCCTCCTGGGTCGGTGGCGACATGGACGGCAACCCCAACGTCGGCGCCGATACCATCACCGAGACCCTGAGTGCGCAGCGCGCCATGGTTCTGGAGCGTTATAGCGCCGAATGTGGGCATCTGGCACGGACGCTGAGCCAGACCGTGGACCGCGTCGATGTCAGCGCCGAGCTTCGCGATCGTCTGGATCAATACGCGAAGCAGTTCGTCGAATCCGCGGCGGCGATTCGCCCGCGACACCGTGACATGCCATACCGCTGCCTGCTGACGCTGATGGGTGCACGCCTGGAGGCGACGTCGGACGACTCCGCCGACGGCTATCCAGACGCCGAGGCCTTCGAGGCCGACGTCGCCCTGATTGCCGACAGCCTGGCCGCTTACCGAGGCGAGCATGCCGGACTTTTTGCGGTGCGCCGCCTGTTGGCGCGTGTCCGTACCTTCGGCTTCCACCTGGCTCGGTTGGACGTGCGTCAGGATGCGCGCATGCATGCCGATGCGCTGGCCGTGCTTCTCGACGATTCCCGGTGGACGGAGCGCGGCAAGGAAGCGCGGGCCGAACGTCTGCGTCCGCTGGCCGCGGGCGAGCAGCAATTCGATCACAACGGAGATGAATCAGCCGAGCATCTGCGTGCCGTGTTCGCGACGCTTTCCGCTGCGCGCAAGCGTCATGGAGTGCAGGCCACCGGGTTGTATATCGTGAGCATGGCCGAATCGGCGGCCGATGTGCTGGCGGTGCTGGCGCTGGCGCGCCATGGCGGCCTCGTCGATGCCGAAAACTACGTGCCGCTGGATGTGGCGCCGTTGTTCGAGACCGTCGACGACCTGACGGACGGACCGGATACGTTGCGCGCTTTGCTGGCCGATCCGGTCTACCGCGCCCATCTGGCCGCGCGCGGTAACAGGCAGTTGGTCATGCTGGGCTATTCCGACAGCGGCAAGGACGGCGGTATCCTCGCCGCGCGATGGGCGCTGCAGCGGGCTCAGGTCGAACTTCTTGAAGTTGCCGATGAAGCCAGTATTGCGTTGACCTTCTTCCACGGCCGGGGCGGATCGGCGAGCCGCGGCGGTGCGCGCATCACGTCGGCGCTGATGGCCTCTCCGCGCAGCAGTGTTGCCGGTCGGTTGCGCATGACCGAGCAGGGCGAGGTGATCCACCGCAAGTACGGCATTCGTGCGCTGGCGCTGCGCAATTTGGAACAGATGGTTGGCGCCGTGCTCAGCGCCAGCGTGCGTCCGCGACAGCCCGATCCGCGTGAAGACATGTGGCGAGATCGCATGACGGCGCTGGCCGCACACAGCCGCGAATCCTACCGGGGACTGGTCGGCGAGAAGGATTTCGTTTCGTACTTCCGTACGGCGACGCCGATTGACGTGATCGAGCGCATGACCCTGGGCTCGCGACCGTCGAGCCGGCGGTCGATGCGAGGTGTCGAGGACCTGCGCGCCATACCATGGGTTTTTTCCTGGACCCAGTGCCGCGCGATCATGCCGGGCTGGTTCGGTCTGGGCAGTGCACTTGATCACGGTGTCGGGGCCTGGGGTCTCGAGGCCATGGCCGAGATGGCGCGGGAATGGCCGTTCCTGTCCACGTTGATCGACGACGTGGAGATGATGCTCGCCAAGGCCGACCTGGGCATTGCCGAGGCTTTCTCGGAACTATCCGGCCCGCTACACGGGAAATTTTTTCCGCGCATCCGCGAAGAGTTCGAGCGTGCCTGTGCCGTGATCCTCGAGCTGAAGGGCGCCGACACGCTGCTCGCGAGCGACAAACGCCTGGCCGTGTCGATCCGCCTGCGCAATCCGTATGTGGATCCGATGAGCCTGCTACAGGTCGACCTGCTCAAACGCTGGCGCGCCGAAGGGGGAGAAGACGGCCCGCTGTTGCGTGCGCTGGTCGCCTGCGTCAACGGCGTTTCGCAGGGTCTGCAGAACACCGGCTAGCCGATCGAGTCCCTGCCTGCCATGATCCGACATCGCTCAGTAGCCCCACCGGACGACAAAGGTGCGACAAAAATGGTACGCATTGGTGTGGATTCAACCGTAGCGAATGGTTTCGGCGCAAGATCGTTCCCATCGGTTCGGCGCCAAAACGTGGAGCCCGCGCTCGTATTCGTCCGAGGTTGACCAGCGACCGTGAATAGCCCCAACGGGTAGAGACACGGCTTGCCT
>CAZJMO010000159.1:0-4734 GCA_964547085.1 uncultured Fibrobacteraceae bacterium
CCTGTCGCGAGCGCCGGCCACGGCACGGTCAGACAAGCCATTCCGAGCAATACGCTGAGCATGAAGATCCTCAGCGGGCAATCTGTCTGCATTGGATTCATCGTGTTTCCCCTCTCGTTGTTGGTCAGTGGCCGAGATAACGCGATGACGTCACCCCAGCTGCGCCGAGGGGTAGATCATCGGCCCAATCCGGACCTTCGGTCATGCACCCCAGGAGATCAATCTCTCCCTCGGCAACTATCTCATCGTGGATGTGGGCCACGATGCGCGCCCCCATGGCGTCCGCTTTGATCATCGCGTCCCGCAAGAGATCCCGGGCGGTCGCCTGGACGATGTTCTCTGTCAGCACGCCCCCGTGGGTGTAGTCGAAGAGCCCCAGCCCGTTGGTGAACCCGAGGCGCTCCCGTTCTTCGCCATCGTCGTTCACCACCATGCGGGTGCGAACGCCCCAGTAGTACAGGGGTCTCCCACTGGGGAGTTCCACCCGCACCGAGTTTCTCCGTGGCCCCGGGGCGAACGTGATGCGCCCCACCTTCGTCGTCGCCCGGGTGAACGCCGCAGCCCGGAACGCCTGCTCGAACGCGCGCCACATGGCCTTGATGTGGGGGTTGGCGCGGCGCCACAGGAGCTTCAGGTGGTCGAGGTAAGCATCCCTCAGGGTGGACTCGTAGAAGGGCTCCACGACCGTCCTCAGCCACTCACGGAAGCTCGTGTGCTTCAGAGCCAGCTCGGCGAAGTCGCCAGTGCCCCAACTGACCTCTGCCTCCACCACGCTGAACATCTGGTAGACCGAGCGTCGGTACTGGCCGGGGAACTCCTCGGGGATGGGCAGCCGGGCACCGCCCATCTTCAGCAGCGCCTGAACACCCCCACCGAAGCCCAGCGCGAGGCTGGCGACCTTGCCCCGCTGGCGGTCCTCTGCTCCTACGTCCTCCAACGCCAGACCGGACATCTGCGCCCAGGTGGCCTTGTAGATGTCCAAGCCGGCGCGGAAAGCCACGAGCTGCCACTCCTCCTCGGCCAGCCACGCGGTGACGCGTGCCTCGATGGCGGAGAAGTCTGCGATGGTGAACACCCCAGCGTCCCCCGCCACCAGGCAGGGGCGCAGCAGGCGCTTGATCTCCTCAAGGGTGGCCATGCTCACCAGTTCGGGGTGCTCGGCCAACTCGGTTGTCGCCTCCACCTGGTCATCGGGCACCCGGGGCAGGTTCTGGAGCTGGATCCCACGGCCTGCGGCCCGCCCGGTGTGAGCGCCGAAGTACTGGAAGCACCCGCGAGCCCGGGAGTCGGAATTGCAGCGCTGGTGCATGGCGCTGAACTTGGCCACACTGGAACTGCTGATCAGGGGGCGCAACTCCAGCGTTGTACGCACAACGTCCGGCAGTTGCGGGTCCTGCAGCAGCTTGACGACGTGGGCCTTGTCCAAAGAGGGGGTCGACACGTCGAACACCTCCAGGAACTCCTTGAACTGCGGGATGCTTCGGGGATTCACGCAGCCGGTCATGCGCTTCAGCGTGATCATCGTCTCCGAGCTGATCACCTGCATGCGCTCCTCCGCGGCCTTGGCCAGCGGGAGGTCCACTTGGACCCCGCGGTCGTTGATCTCCTGATCGAGCACCCAGAACTGCTGCTCCGTCTTCGGCATGCTGGGGAGGGCCTTGACGACGTCCACCAGGATGTCCGTGTCGTGGACGTTGTAGCGCCGGTACGTCTGCCACTTGTAGAGCGTCTCCAGCAGAACCACGAGCTTCTTCTTCTCAGTCGCTCGACCACGGGCGGCTGGGGCCTCAAGGATCTCCTGCTTGGTCATGATCTCGAGTGGGGATGCCAAGGTGGCCTTGATGGCCCGCAGCAGTCCTTCCTCACCGCCGTAGGCCAGCGCCCCGCGTAGCAGCGTCATGTTCGACGCCTTGTTGAAGAACTGGATGAGGGACCGGCCCTCGGTCATCTTCTTCCCGACCCCGAGGAACTTCGTCAGCCGATCGAGGCTCTTCGGCATGCCGTACACCGCCGCCAGCGCCATGGTGTCCATCCACTGGGATGGGTCCAGGAAGCGGTCACTGCGCCCGTACGCGAGGCGGCTCAGGACTACGCGATCGAACTGAGCGTTGTGGGCCACCTTGCGCACCTTGCGGTTCGTCAGGGCCGACATGAACTCGTCCGGCACGGCCCCGTTCTCCAGACCCCAGCTCTGGGTGGGGGCCTCGTCGAGGAACTGCCACGAGGCCATCAACAGTTGGTACCCATCCCTGTCATGGGCCGCCGCGTGTTCGCTGTAGACGTATACCCCGGTGTCCTTCAGCACCCACGGTGACCTCGTCTCCGTGTCCAAGACTAACGTTCGCATAGCTTCCCCTCTCCCCTGTTGAGTAGGCGGGGCGGCTCAACGCCACCCCGCCCACACTGCTCCGAGACTCAGCCCAGCATGCCGTCCTCGGCGTCGTCGTAGTCGTCGAAGTCGTCGCCGCCCTCGTCGCTGTACGCGTCGTCGAAGGCGTCCATGACGGAGATCCCGCCACCAAGAGGCTCTCCCTCCTCGATGAACTGGACGGCCTCAAGCCCGAACGTCACGCCGTTCGCCAGTCCGGAGAACGGGAAGCTGTTGAGCGCCACCCGGGCGTAGTCACCGCTCTTGACCTTGGACACGTCCATCGGCTGGCGGTTCTTGTCGACGACGCGTGGGGGTCGCACAGAACTGGCGTTGAGCACCCAGGATCCTGCGCACTCCGGGCCGTACGGGTCACCGCTCTTCTTCGGCTCGTCCCCGTCGTGGATGGTGGACTCCACGCGGGGCTTGCGGCCACCCCACTTTGAGCTGACGCCCTCGTCGTAGGCCGCCTTCTCGGCCTGGCGCAGCGCCTTCATGGTGACCTTGTCGGTCTTCGGGATGATCAGCATGACGCTGTACTTGGGCTTCGCGTCGGGGGCCGCGTCCGGGGACAGACGGGGCGTCTCGAAGGTCACGTAGCTGAGACGGACCTTTCCGGTGGTGACATTGACCATGGTGGTACTCCTTCTTGTGTGTGGGTCAGAACTCTTCGTCGGGGAACATGTTCTCGAGCAAGTTGGCCATCCCCGTGTCACCGGGGGAGAGCTTCAGGAATCCATCCGTCTTCCCGAGAGCATCCCCGAGCGTATCGGCCAGCACCTGCTTACCGCCTACCAACGCGTCCAAGGCAGTGACGCCGAGGAGCTTGCGTTGGCTGAACTGCGACTGCCGGTATCCCGCCGCAGTCAACCGGTCTGCGGCCGCATCTTCGTCGGTGATCTTCCGCCGACCTTGCGTACGGCTCAACTCCCAGCCGGGGATCTCCCTGCCAGCAAGAATGTCCGACTGGGCACGCTCACGTAGACGCTTGAGGAACCCCTGCACAACGGGGGCCCTCGCCAGCCACTCTGCGACCTCCTCGGGAGACAACTGCTCCGCGTCGAGGTCGATGGCCAACCCGGCCACGTCGGCCCGCGCCCGGCACACCCCGCCGGCGTCGCAGAACTGGCACCACGCTCCCGGGTTGGCCTTCGGGTCGCTGATGGCCGCGGCGATGGCCGGGCGGACCTCGGTCTCCACCCACGCGACCAACTCGCCGACGGTGGTGCTCCATGTGCTGATGCCGTCATCCACCCGGGGCTGGGCGATTTGGAGGTGGACCGGGGTGTGGTCCTCCACCTCGTGAAGCATGGACAGGTCCATCGCCACGCCGAAGGCGTACAGCTTCAACTGCGGGTTGTTGTACGCCTTGACGGGGACCCCTGTTCCGCCCTTCAGGTCGGAGACCAGGATCTCGGGCCCCCGATCGGAGATGAACAGACCCGCGAGGTCGATCTTGCCCCTCATCGTCGGGTAGAGCTGGGACAAGTCGACGCTTGCCTCTGGCTCCAGGTAGGCCCAGTCGGTGAAGTATGCCGAGTGGATCCCCCGGACGGCGTTCCTCCAGAGGGCGGCGGCGGCGAACAGTTCGGCGGTGGGGTACCCCGCCTTGCTGCTCTCCTCGCGAAGAGCCGCCTCCTTGGACTGCTGCTGTTTGGCGTCCAACCGGTGCAGCGCACAGTTCCAGCCCCACTCGGCGATCTCGTGCATCAGAGTGCCTTCGGCAGCCCACTGGGTGTCCGTGTGCGGCTGCGCCTTCTCCAGTTGGGGAGCGAGGGAGCACTTCAACCAACGCCCCGCTCCCGAGGGCCCGAGACGGGCCCCCAGGACCTCAGGTGCGCTACCGGTGTCGGTCATTCCGCGTTGGCCGCCTTCACGAACTCGGCCCAGCGTGCCTCGGGCACCTCGGAGATGCGCCGGGCGCCGAAGATACTGCTCAGCAGACGGCGCAGCGTGGCCCCACCTCGACGCTTCAACAGCGCCTCGGCCGCCGCGCGAACGTCGGCCTCCGTGAGCGCCTGCTCGGTCTCGTCCTCGTCAGCGGCGAACATGTCGGCGATGTCGTCATCATCCTCGTCACCGCCGAGCAGTCCGCCCTCGGTGTCATCCTCAGTGCCCTCGACGTCCTCCGCGGCTTCGTCACCGCCGAGCAGTCCGCCCTCGACGTCGTCCTCGGTATCCTCCTCCTGAGACTCCAGCCAGGCCAGGTAGCGGGTCTTGGTCTTGAGCGTGATGCGCTCTGACGGCATCCCATTCTCCTTGGCCCACGCCCGGACGTCTTCGATGTCCAGGTCGCCGATGGCTGGCAGAGCCTTCTTCGCCGGAGTGGCGGGCTTCGCCGGAGTGGCGGGCTTCGCCGGAGTGGC
>CAZJMO010000159.1:4834-7876 GCA_964547085.1 uncultured Fibrobacteraceae bacterium
CTTCGCCGGAGTGGCGGGCTTCGCCGGAGTGGCGGGCTTCGCCGGAGTGGCAGGCTCTGCCGGAGTGGCAGGCGTGGCGGGCTTCGCCGGAGCAGCAGCCTTCGCTTCGGGTGCTGCCTCTTCCTGAACAGAATCGTACGAGTACTTCGCCTTGAAGTAGTCCTCGAGAGCAGCAACCTGCTCGGCGCTCAACGCGAGGACAGCTTCGGCCGGAACGGTAATTGTGATCATGGTGTTCTCCCTTATTTGTGCGTTGCCGCGTACACGAATGTGTCCACGGCGTTCTTGGTGGATAGTAGTTCAACATGGAAGCCCAAGGCTTCCAAGCGACGGTGGTTGATAACCTGCGGGGCAGACACTACTCCGCCACGGGGCTTCTTGAGTTCAATCAAGAAAGCTTCCCCAGGAAATAAGACTAGCCGATCCGGCCACCCTCCCCCGGGGGACATCTTCACGCACAGACCGCCATGGCGTTCTACTTCTGTACGGAGATACGACTCAACAACGGTTTCCCTCATGCTTCTTCCCCAGCCCTCCCCCTCTGTTGTCCCACAACATACACCATGGTGCGGGGTTGCGTTAATCGGTCCAGCGAAGAGCGCTGAGGTGCGTCAGCAGAGCCTGCTCCACGCGAAGCTTACCCATCACGTTGTCGTACGCGGGGTCATCCCACGTACCTGTTACGGCTAAGCGACTAACGGTAACAGGGCGCTGCTGTCCTGGGCGCAGCAGTCGACGAACGCTTTGGCTCCAGTCCTGCTGGCTGTCCGGCATGGACAGCCACAGCATCTGACACCCTCCGTGTTGGAGGTTGAGCCCGTGGCCGGCGGACTGCGGGTGCGCCAGCAGCACGGGGATCTTCCCCTTATTCCAGTCTTTGACGACGTCGGGGCTCTTCATGAAATGCGCCTTGTCCCTCAGACGCGCCTTCAGGGCGTCGCGTTCAGCGGTGAAACGGTAGAAGACCAACAGCGGATCACCGTCCAGGGACTCTACGATCTCCTCTGCGGCGTCCAGCTTGGCCGTGTGGATCCGCTGCACCTCCCTGGCCCCGTCGTACAGGAACCCGGAGGTGTACTGCAGCGCCTTGCTGCGTAGCGACGCGGCCCCCGACGTCGGGATCGCGTTGTCGGCCAGGATCGGACGCCGCAGGTGGGTGCCGTCTGCCTGGGTGATCGTCTCGAACCCCAGGATGCCCCACACCGCGTGCTGCATGAAGGTGTCGTACTCGTCTCGCAGCTTGCGGGGCAGCGTGACGTTGATGCGGTTGTACGTAACCTCAGGGATGAGCCCCGTCATGATGTCGGTGCCCATGCTCAGACACGTCCCTGCCAGCTTCTGGTAGATCGCCTGCTCGGCGCCGGCCTTCGGGATCATCTTGGGGAAGGGCTTGTGCGGGTTATCCGGCTCGAAGAACCGGTCCCGGAAGTTCGTGAGACCCTTCCCGAGGGCATCACCCCCGTCGAGAACGTACACCTCTGCCCAGAGGTCCATCAAGTTGTCCGACGCCGGTGTACCGGTCAGCCCCCACACCGTGTGCGGCGGGGTCTTGGGGTTCAACGTCAACGACCGGAGCGCCCGAAACCGCGCTGAGCGGTGGGACTTGAAGCTGGACAACTCGTCGATGATGATCGCCTCGAAGGGCTTGTTGCGGCGCACCCCGAGCACGGTACGCACCTCCTTCAGGCCTTGGTTCACCAGCCAGGCGAGGTTGTCCCGCCCGATGATGTAGATGGCAGCGTCTGCCGCGAGCGCCGCCACCCGCTCCTTCGCCGAGCCCGCCGCCAGGGAGTAGGTAACCCCCGGGGTCCACATCTCGATCTGTTCGGGCCACACGTCCTCGGCTACCCGCTTGGGCGCCACTACCAGGGTGCGCGGCCACTCGTGGAAGCTCAGCCCCTCAAGAACGACTCGCGTCTTGCCGAAGCCCATCGGGAGGAACAACCCACTGCGGGGGTGCTCCAGCGCCCAGAGGAGCGCCGCGGCTTGGGAGTCGCGGAGGGGGTCTGTCATCCGGTCTTCGCCTCCTCCGTGACGAGGGGCGCCCGGAAGCCACTGAAGATCTGGTGGGTGATGTAGATGGTGTGAGCCGTCTGCAGGATCCGCACGCTGTCCTTTCCGCGCTCTCCGCTCATCACTGGGTGATGGTTGTCCTGCCACCATTTGTGACACGCGCTCAGGGCGTCAATCGTCGCGGAGGAGTCCTGGGAGAAGTCGTAGTGGAGGAAGGCCGCGCGGAGTTCGACCTCCAGGTCGTCGCACACCGCCAGGTAGCACTGGTGGAGGGCGCCCGGGAGGTCCCTGTCCTTCGGGGCGCCCAGCGTCTTGGCCACCATCTTCTCCCGGACTCGGGCAACCGTCGTTGTGATCAGTTCGTCGACGTTCATCACGAACCTCCCCAGTTGCCCCGGCCGGGGCGGCCGGCGTGCCAGGCCAGCAAGCCGGCGGCGTCCCACAAGGGGGTTCGGCTGTCGGGGCCCGGCACCCGGAGATCCACACCCTGCGCTCGGGCCTTCGCCATGATGGAGCGGAACCCTGCTGGGGTGATCTCGAGAAGGGCGGCGGCCTCGGCGGTCGACAGTCTGCCTGTGGTGCTCATCTGTCCTCCCTGAGTAAGTAGTCGCAGACCTCGCCGATCATTCGGGAGGCCTCCGCCAACACGGACCTCTCATCTTCGGTCAAGCCGTAGTCGGGCCAGTTGGCCACTTCTGCGGTCAGTTGTCGGGCCATGCGCAGCTTGGTCTGCGCGGTCACCTTCCGTCGGAACAACTCGCTCATCAGTGGCCCTCCCCCGTGAGAGTCCAAGGCTCCCGCACCCGGACGGTGTCGGGATCAGCGACGAGATGCCAGGGCGCGGTGAGCATCTCGATGATCTCGTCGAGTTGCTTGTCCACTGCGGAGAGTTCCTCGATCGGCTCCTCCACCGGTGCTCCACGCTTGGCGTGATCCGGCTGCTCGGTGGTCACTTCGTGTATTTCGGGGTCTTCGGCGGGCTTTGTGGTCCTCTTCGGGTCGTTGATGTTCATTCTTGGTCTCCTTCGT
>CAZJMO010000160.1:0-7779 GCA_964547085.1 uncultured Fibrobacteraceae bacterium
GGGAGAGTGGTGGAATTCGCAGTCGGGATTGGGGCAGTGGGGTGGTTGCCACCGCTTGGGGTTTGTTTTCAGGTTTTTCATGCCCTGGACAGGGCAAACTGTGGGCCCGGCACAATTGTCGAGGAAGAACCGTCGTCTGGCGGTGTATAGTGTATTGGTTGACTAATACACTGATGCAGTTTATCCTGGTCGCGGGTGGAACGACGATACAGGAAAGGACTCAAGCATGATTTTCGTGGTGGACCCGCACAGCGGGGTGCCCATCTTCCGACAACTCATGGAGCAGGTGAAACTCGCGATCGCCAGCGGCCGCATCGCGTCCGGCGACCCGTTGCCGTCCATCCGTTCCCTGGCCGTTCCCCTGGGAGTGAATCCGATGACCATCAGCAAGGCCTACAATCTACTCGAACGCGAAGGTGTTCTCGAGCGTCGCCCCGGCAAACCCCTGGTGGTGTCCGCCCTCGCCGACGACCAGCTCGGCGCCCATCGCCTGGCACAACTCGAAGCGCAGCTGCGTCCGGGCGCCAAACTCGCACGTCGCCTCAAGATAGAACCGGACGAGGCGGTTGCCGTGTGGCGACGGCTGTTGTCCGGCGAGAAGGAGTGACATGATGGAGGTCCTGGAACTACGCAACGTGAGTCGCGCCTATCGCCGCGGCGTGGATGTCCTGCGCGAGGTCGATCTGCGCGTCACCGAGGGCGAGGTCCTCGGGCTGCTGGGTCGCAACGGCGCCGGCAAGACCACGCTGCTGCGCATCGCCATGGGACTGCTCGAGGCCCAGACCGGCTCCGTCCGCGTCCTCGGCCACGATCCGCGGGTCGATCCGGTCACCGTCAAGCAACAGGTGGGCTACGTCTCCGAGGATCAGGTCCTGCCCGGTTTCCTGCGCGTCGAGGAAGTGATCGACATCCACCGCCGTCTCTACCCCGGCTGGGACAAGGATCTCGCCCGCGAGCTTTCCTCGCGCTTCGTCATGGATCCGTCGCAACGTATCAAGCACCTGAGCAAGGGACAGGCGCGCCAGGTCGCGCTGCTCTGCGCCGTGGCGCACCGGCCCCGGTTGCTGCTCCTCGACGAACCGGCCGGCGGCCTCGACCCCGCCATGCGCCGAGAGTTCCTCGAGACCGCCATCCAGCTATTGGGCGAGTCGGGTTCCACCATCCTCTTCTCCAGCCATCACATGACCGACGTGGAGCGTCTGGCAAGCCGACTCGTCATGCTCCACGACGGCCAGAAGTGGATCGACAGCTCACTCGACGATGTCCGCGAGGGCTACTGCCTGGCGATGGTCCCGACGGGCGGCATCGACCCCGAGAGACTCCTCGCCCTCGGCGCGTGTCTGTCGGTCCGTGAGCGGGACGACGCGGTACGCGCGGTGTTCGAGTTGACGCCCGACCGCTGTCGGCAAACGCTCATGCGCGACCTCGGACTGGACGATGTCCGCTGCGTGCCGCTCCCGCTCGAGGAGATGTTCATCGAACTGGTCGGAGGAGGTCGGCGATGATCAGGACACTCGTGCGCGACCACCCGTTGATGCGGCCGATCTACTTCAAGTGGCTGATCCTGGCCATCGCCGTCGCCTCGATGTGGACGGCGACGATCACCATGCAGCTCAGGCACGGTCCTCTGGCGCACGCGTGGCTCATGCTGACGGTCGTGTGGCTGCCGCCGGCGCTCTATCTCCTGTTCGGTCCGCAGACCCGTCGCGCGCGCCAGTTCCCGTTGCTCCTGCCCATCCCCTCGCGATCGCTCTGGACCGCTCATCTGATCGCGGTCGGGATCGTCTCCGGCGCCATGGTCGTCGCGTGCATCGGGTTCGAGGCCCTGGCGATCCGGTTGCTGGCCGGACAGGTCGGACTCGCGGCGGACGATCTGGTCGCACTGCTGCCGCGTCTCTGGAGCCACGGTCTGGCCTGGTGGCTGGCGTTGGTCGCCTTGTCGGTGTCGGACCGCACCGGATTGCTGGAGATCCCGCGCACCGGGCGCTGGCACCTGCGCCAGTCCCTGGCTGGCATCGTCGCTTACGTCGCCCTGATTGTGTCGGGACGCCACACGCTCGTCGTGGCCGGCGTGGTCGCGGCTGTCGCGGCGATCGCGCTGGTACGCGCGCAACACCGCGTTCCGGCTGCCATGAGTCTCGCGCCCCGCCGGCCCCTTGCCGCCCCGGCGCCGCGCCGCAATACGTTCCGCGGAGGAGCGCTCGCGCCCTGGCGCCGCACGCCGCTTTGGCTGACGATCCTCATGGCCTCCAGCAAATTCCCCGCGATGCTCCTGGTGGCGGCGCCGTTCCTGGTGATCACCGGGATCGCCTTGGCGAGCTACAGCCCCGGCAACATGGCCGACGGGAACCTCGGCGTGCTCTACGTCGCGATCACCGCCTACTGCGTGTTCGCCGTGTCGGCAACGCCGCTGTCGCGGCTGTCGCTCTTCGACCACCTGCCGATCCCGCGCCAGCGCCTGTTCGTGTCCCTGGTGATGCCCGCGATCCTCCTGATCGGCGCCGGATATGCTGCCGGCCGCGTACTCGCGGCGCGGCAGGGTCCAGGAGACCGGGAACCGTTGACGTTCCGTGTCGACGCCGAAGGTTACGGCCTGCGCATGGAGCCCCGATATTTCTCGGTCGCGTGGGGCGCTCCGCCGAGCGTGACGGCCCCCGACGGTACGGTCGTCACACCGCCGGACGACTGGCGACCGCTCGGCCCCCGCGGACCTGTGCTCTACAAGCCGTTCCACACGCCCGACGGCGCGTCGCTGGCCCTCTGCGCCTGGCAGCTCGAACGCGCGAGCGCCCACATCTTCGGGCGCGCGATACCGGCCGCGGAATTCACCTCACGCTACCTCGCCACCGATCCCCTGGATCGCCGGGTAATCCTGCGCGACGGCGAAATGGCCCTGCTTCACGACCACCCGGACCTCGTGCCGCGACGCCCCGACGCCTCGCCCGCGCTGGTGCTCCTGTTCGTGGTGGGACTCTTCCAGCTCGCCTTCGCCGCGTACCTGCAATGCTTCCGGCCGAACGTCACCGAACGAACCCGGAAAACGGTGTTCTTCGGGATCCTCGTCGGTTTCCTGACCCTGCATCTCATACCGTACGCGCTGGCGATCGCCGGTGTCGTCGACACGGTCGAAACGACGGCGATCATCCGCGCCGCCAGCGCCTTGCTCGAGGCCAACCTGCCCGGCGAGTCAATCGGGATGTGGGTGCTGGTCGCAGCACTGCTGGCGGCGGGACACAATCTGGTGCTACATGGGTTCCGACGGGCCGAATGGCCCCCGGTGCGGGAGGACGACGCGATGTACGACGTCCTGGGCTGATCCCCCGACAGCCCCTGCCCTGATTGCCCCTTCCACCCGCGAGAGGGCAGGGAGGCCCCGGAGCACATCGCTCCGGGGCCGGTTTCGTTCAGGCCAGCGAACGCAAGACCGCCAGCGCCGCCTGGATCTGCTGCCCGGTCTCCCAGTCGTGGGTCGAACCGTGCAGGCTGTGCGGAATCGCGAAGATCACGAACGTCGCCGCCGCCGCAACCAACGACCACGACCGACGGCCGCGCCGTTGCTGCCAGAAGGCCACCAACCAGAAGGCCACCGCGACGGCGAGCTTGTTGTCCGTGAGATCCTCGCCCACCGGCCAGCCGGTCCAGTACGCGTCGAAGGCGTAGTTCTGGACAATCGGTCCGAGCAGAAATCCTCCGCCGCCGAGACACACCAGCGTCACGATCGTCTGCCATCGCAGACCATGACCACGCACCAGCGCTTCGAGTCCCGCCCGCAGGCTGAAAAGCATCCCCAGGAACATGGCCAGCACGTGAACCACGAGCACCGGTGTCGGCACGGCCCCCTTGAAACGCAGCCGCGTGTGACTGACGATCTGCCGACCCTGTGCGTCCGCGATCCGCAACCGGTACTCGACCTTGGCGGCCTTTACCGACTGGCCCGGCAGTTCAGCCACCAATCGATCGTCCTCGCGCTGCATGGGAATCGTCCGCCAGGTTTCGTCGGTCGGCCAGCGACGCCACTCGACGCTGCCCCTGAGCTCAGGTCCGGCCGACAGCGCGATCTCCACCGCCTCGCCCACCGTTCCCGACCTCGGCAGCCTGCCGGCCACCGCGACCTCCCCCACCGTGGCGCGCACGCGCACGGGATGCGTCGGCCCCGTCAGCCGTTGCCATACCGCACTGCCGACCGTCACCACGACCGCAACACACCACAACACCACGCTACGCTTCAACCGACCGCTCCCGTCCGGATGAACCCGGCTCTTGATTCGACGCTCTCCGCCGGCGAACTCCGCAGCGCCGAAGGCGCGGGGACATCGCCGACGGAGAGCCCTCGAATCACCCGCCGTACTGCTTGATCGCCCGATCCAGCTTGGGCAACAGCAGGAAAATGAACACCGCGACAGTCAGCGTGGCCATGGCCAGGATCAAGAACATCTCCGCTGTCGGCGGCAGGCCGCTTATGAAGCCGGAGAGCTTGTTGCCGACCGATGTCGACAGGAACCAGCCACCCATCATCAGGCCGACGTAGCGCTTGGGCGCGAGCTTGGTCACCAGGCTCAGGCCCATCGGCGACAGGCACAACTCGCCGAACGTGATCACCATGTAGTAGACGATCAGCCAGAGCACAGAGACCTTGATCGCTCCGTTGCCTCCCACCTTGGCCGACCAGGCCATGATCAGGAGCGAGCCGGTCGTCAGCATCATGCCGATGAAGATCTTGCGCGCGGTCGTGATCGTGCGTCCACGGGTCGCCAGTCTCCCGAAGATGAAGACCACGATCGGTGTCAGCAGGACCACGAAGACCGGGTTGAACAGCGCCGTGATCATCTCGGCGTTGACCAGCCCCAGGAACTTGCCGTGCTCCAGGCGCGCATCGCCGGCCATGTCGTACACCGATGCGTAGGTCTTCTGCGAGACCAGCAGCGCCGGTGCGATATCGCCGTCGATGGTCTTCAGGAAGATCACGTCTCCGGTCGACCGCGCCGTCTCGGGCACCACCTTGACCGTGACCGTCGGCGTTCCGTGGGCGTCGACCCCGTTCTCCACCGCGAGGTTCTCGTCGGCGTAGACCCGGCAAGCCAGGAAGCCCCAGCCCGATTGGACGCGAGCGTCGTCCGTCGGCACGGCCATCACGCCGTCGTCCGCCGAGAGATGATCGACCGCAGCCTGCGTGACGCGACGGGCGCCGAACATGGCCTCGAGGTCGTGCGAGACCTCGATCAGCGTCTCCTCCGCGGGACGCGGCACGTCTGCAGCCGCGTTGGTGAAGTAACCCGGCATGGCCTGCTGGCTGTAGGGGCCGATGGCCAGGGCGGGCAGTTCGCGGTTGGTCTCGTGTTCGGCGTAGATGGTCATCAGACCACCGGAAAGATGCAGGATCATGAAGAACGTGCCGCCGGCGATGAACACCGGGATCAGCGCGCCGAAGCCCGGCTTCTCGGACGGCTTGGCCCGCAGCCAGAGGCTCAGGAAGTAGCCCATGATGGGCACCATGCCGATCAGGAAGGCGAAGGTCACCGCACCGATGCTGTCGGCGATGAAGCTCACCTTCGTCCCGAAGAAGTAGCCGAGCGCGCCGCAGAGCGCCGCGGGCACCAGGATCTGCACGATGATCTGCGTGAAGGTGATGTCTTCCGGATCGGGCACCGAACGCTTGTCGGCCCGCTCGAGCTTCTTCCAGTTGGACGACAGGACGATCACGCCGATCACCAGGCCGACGCCGGCGGCGATGAACGCCATGTTGAAGCTGAAGAGATTCCGCAGGGGCGCCGAGAGCAATGCCGAGGCGGCCGCACCGACGTTGATGCCCATGTAGAAGATGTTGAAGCCGGCGTCGCGCTGCGGGTCACCCGCCTCGTAGAGGTTGCCCACCATCGCCGAGATGTTCGGCTTGAACAGCCCGTTGCCGAGGCAGAGCAACGTCAGGCCGGCGTACAGCGTCGGCACGCTGCGCACGCCGAGCATGAACAGGCCGGACGCCATGAGCAGGCCGCCGATGAAGACCGAGCGTCGGAAACCCAGGAAACGGTCGGCGATCATACCGCCGAGGAAGGGCGTGAAGTAGACAAAGGCCATGTAGGTGCCGTAGATCTCCACCGCCTGCCGCAACGGAAGGCCGAGGCCGCCGCGTTCGGTGTCGGTGGTGTAGAGCACCAGGATGCCCAGCATCAGATAGAAAGCCAGGCGTTCCCACATCTCCGTGAAGAAGAGTGGGTAGAGCCCCTTGGGATGTCCTTTCTTGGTCACGAGAACCTTCCTTTGCAGTAAGAGCGAAGGGGACGGACACAGTTTACGAATCTATCACCTGCGTGGGCCGACAGGCAAGCTCACACGCGGGCGGCGATGGCCTCGAAGACCACCGCGAGGTCATCCAGACGGACGTCGGCGAGACGGTCGAGCGGGGTTTCGCCCTTGTTGATGATGGCGAGTTTGCCGCCGCAACGGTGGGTGACCAGCGGAATCGAGGCGGCGGGCTGGACCAGGAGCGAGGAGCCCAGGACCAGCATGAGGTCGGCCGCGGCCGCGAGATCACCGGCGCGTTCGAGCGCGCCGTCGGGCAGCATTTCACCGAAGAACGTGATGTCGGGCTTGACCGTCCCGCCGCAGATCTCGCAGCGCGGGACACCGTCGCGGGCCACGCGGGCGCAGGCCCAGTCGTAGTCGTAGTCGTGGCCGCAACCCAGGCACGTGTGATGCGCCGGGGAACCGTGCAGCTCGATCACCGTCTGCGAACCGGCGCGCTGGTGGAGCATGTCGATGTTCTGGGTCACCACGGCGGTCACCAGACCCGCGCGCTCGAGGCGGGCGCACTCGGTGTGCACCAGGCTCGGCGCGTGGTCGCCGAGTCCGTAGATCAACTCCCGACCGTGGGTGTAGAAGAACGACGGGTCGCGCCGGAACACGTCGAGATCGAAGATGAGATCGCCGTCCAGTTGCTTGTAGAGCCCCTCGTCGCCCCGAAAATCCGGGATGCCCGAGAGTGTCGAGACGCCCGCGCCGGTGAAGACCACGATGCGCCGGCTGTTCTGTATCAATCTGATCAGTTCTTCCATGGGACCATGGTAACGCGATCACCGGCGCTGCCAAAACAGAAACCTCATCGACGGAAGGATTTGCCGTCGCGCGATGCACCCTCGTATCGCCGTGCCGGCGCACCTGGAAATGCGATGACTCCCAGGCTCCATTAATTCTACAAGTTACGGCGTTTTGAGGATGGTTCGTAATTTAGCGAAACCCACCCGTATAACTGGCACGACCCCTGCAAGTCGGCTACGGATGAACCGTCTGCGTCTCGCAACCGAGGTGTCATCGCAGTAATGAGGATCAGGCCCGCCATCATCACCGCGAGCGCCAGCCTGGCAGGGATCGCCCTGGCCATCGGGCTCCTGTGTCTGCTGACACAGGCCCGCTGGACCGCCGGCCCCCTGGCCGACGCCGATCGCGGACTCGAGGCGCTCGACAGCCGAGCCGACCTCGAGCTTGCCGTGCGCCGCACCACCGACGCCGGCGAGGCCTATTTCCGCAGCCTGGACATTGCCCAGCTGGACATCTCGGCAGCCGGCCTGATCGACCTGACGACGGCCCTCGAGACTCTCGACCGCACGGGTATCGCCGTCGAGGCCGACAGCCTCCACCAGTCGGCTCTACGCTACGGCGCGATCCTGGCCGGCGCCCAGGACACCGCCGTCGAGCTGCTCGGCGCCAACCGCACCGCCGAACGCGCCGCCACCAGCTTCCGCGCCAAGCTCCGCGTCCTCCTGGCGGCCCAGGCGCAGCACC
>CAZJMO010000161.1:0-1269 GCA_964547085.1 uncultured Fibrobacteraceae bacterium
GAGCAGTTGGCGGCGGGTGGTGAGTCCGTGCTCGACCGCGGCGGTGACGGCGTCCATCAGTCCCAGGGCCTGTCGCGCCTCCCCTTCGGACAGCTCGGCCAGGTCGTGTCGCGCCTCGTCGGTCAGCGCGACCCCGCGGTCGGCCAAGCCTTCCGGCAGGGTCAACGCCCGCTGCAGCAACTCGGCGACATCGTCGGTCCCGAGCGGTTCGAGCACGAACAACCGCATCCGCGAGAGCAACGCCGCGTTCACCTCGAAGCTGGGGTTCTCCGTCGTCGCCCCGATGAGCGTGATGTCGCCGCGTTCGACCCAGGGCAGGAGCGTGTCCTGCTGCGCCTTGTTGAAGCGGTGGATCTCGTCGAGGAAGAGCACGGTGCGGCGGCCGGTGGCGCGTTGCAGGCGCTCGCTCTCGGCCATGACCAGCTTCAGTTCCTTCGAACCCACGCGCACGGCGCTGTATTCGAGGAATCGGGCGTCCGTATGCCGCGCGACCAGCCTGGCCAGCGTGGTCTTGCCGCAACCGGGCGGTCCCCAGAAGAGCAGTGACGGCAGCGCGTCGCTCTCGATCAGCGGGCGGAAGGGACCGTCGCCGGCGAGCAGCCGACCCTGCCCGACGACCTCGTCGAGGGTGGTCGGACGGAGGCGGTCGGCAAGAGGACGCGGCCCGGTCTCGGCGACGGGGCGCGTTTCGCCCGCGGCGTCGGGGACGTCGTCGGAGCCGTTGTGGAAGAGGTCGGCACACATGACGGTGATACTAGCGCCTCACGCTCGCAGGGCCAAGGACGGCCTCGCCGCGACATTGACTTGCCGGGCGGTCGGGCGTAACCTGCTCCGTTAACCATGGACGACAAGGGAATGACAACATGAGGAGAAGGGGCATGGCGCGAGCGATCCTGATCATCCTCGACGGTGTCGGCGTGGGGCGCGCACCCGACGCGGCACAGTACGGTGACGAGGGCAGCGATACTCTCGGCAACCTGGCCCGACAGCAGGGCGGCCTGACGCTGCCCGCGCTCCAGTCTCTCGGACTGGGCAATCTCCACGACATCGAAGGGCTGCCGCCGGTGCCGCGACCGCGCGCGGGGCACGGTCGTCTGCGCGAGGTCTCCGCCGGCAAGGATTCGACGACCGGACACTGGGAACTCATGGGGCTGGTGACCGAGACCCCGTTCCCGACCTACCCGGACGGCTTTCCTGCTTAACTTCATTTCATGGCACGAATCCCAAGGGCAGTGGCGCCGGGTTTTCCCCATCACATTACACAAAGGG
>CAZJMO010000161.1:1279-5813 GCA_964547085.1 uncultured Fibrobacteraceae bacterium
GTTCCCGACCTACCCGGACGGTTTCCCGCCCGAGGTCATGGCGGAGTTCGAGCGGCGCGTCGGCCGCGGCTGGCTGGGCAACAAGGCGGCCAGCGGTACGGCCATCATCCAGGAACTCGGCGACGAGCACGTGCGCACCGGCAAGCCGATCGTCTACACGTCGGCCGACTCGGTCTTCCAGATCGCGGCCCACGAGGAGGTGATCCCGCTGGCGGACCTGTACGCCATCTGCGAGGACGCGCGGGAGATGCTGATCGGGAAGCACCGCGTCAGCCGCGTCATCGCCCGGCCGTTCCTCGGCGGCGACGGCGTCTACGAGCGGACCCCCAACCGGCACGACTACTCAGTGGCGCCGGGCAAGGGCCTCATCCTCGACACGCTGCGGCAGAGCGGCGTCCACGTCGAGACCATCGGCAAGATCTACGACCTCTACGCCGGCCAGGGCATCGACGCCACGGTCAAGAGCCGCAACAACGCCGAGGGCATGCGCCTGCTCACCGAACGTTGCGCCGCAGCGTCCGACCGCAGCTTCGTCATGTGCAACCTCGTGGACTTCGACATGCTCTGGGGCCACCGCAACAACCCCGACGGCATGGCCGAAGGACTGCGAGTCTTCGACGCGTGGTTGCCCGGCTTCCTGGACACGTTGCATCCGGGCGACCTGCTGTTGATCACCGCCGACCACGGCAACGATCCGACCACGCCGAGCACCGACCACTCGCGCGAGGAGGTGCCGCTGCTGGCGTTGCTCGTCGGCGCGGACGGCGGGCCTGATCTCGGCGTGCGAACCTCGTTCGCCGACCTGGGAGCCACGGTGACCGAGTTCTTCGGCGCCGAGCGCCCGGACCGCGGCACCAGCTTCCTGACCGCCCTGCAAGGAGGGACGCCATGAGCGAGAGCTACAACCTGCTTCTCCAGGCGGCCTGCGAGGCCCGGTTGCAGAGCTACTCTCCGTACTCCGGGTTCCGGGTCGGGGCGGCGCTCCTGTGCAGCGACGGCCGCGTGGTCACCGGAACCAACGTCGAGAACGCCAGCTTCAGCCTGTCGTTCTGCGCCGAACGGTCGGCTGTGGTCCGCGCCGTGGCCGAGGGCCGCCGCGAGTTCAAGGCCATCGCGATCTGCGGCGACGGCGCCCGCCCGACCCCGCCCTGCGGCGCGTGCCGCCAGGTCCTGCTGGAGTTCGCCCCCGACATGGACGTCATCATCGGCGGCGACCACGGCTCCGCGGGCGACGTCATCCGCACCACCGTACGGGAACTGGTCCCGTACGCGTTCACCGAAGTGCCGGGCGTCGGCATCGACGCCCACGAAAGCGAGACATCATGAGCCAAGGCTGGACCCGGGGCGGCAACGCCCGCCGCGAAGAGGTGTTCCTGCGCGCGTACGCCGACGAGGGCGCTCGCCGCGCGGATGTCGAACCGGCGGCGACCCGGACTCCCGAAGACATCGCTCGCTGCATCGACCACACGTTGCTCAAGCCGGAGGCCTCCCGCGCGCAGGTCGAGCAACTCTGTCGCGAGGCCGCACAGCACTCGTTCGCCTCGGTCTGCATCAATCCGCGCTTCGTGCCGCTGTGCAGCCAGATGCTGCACGACACGCCCGTCGCGGTCTGCACCGTGATCGGTTTTCCTCTCGGGGCCCACGACACCGAGATCAAGGCGCTCGAGGCTCGGCGCTGCATCCAGCTCGGCGCGGGCGAGGTCGACATGGTGCTGCCGATCGGTGCGCTCAAGAGCAGCGCGTACGAGTCCGTCTTCCGCGACATCGCCGCGGTGCGACGGGAGTCCATGGGCGTGGCCCTGCTCAAGGTGATCATCGAGTGTGTGCTGCTGACCGACGCCGAGAAGGAACAGGCGTGCCGCATCTGCGTCGACGCCGGCGCGGACTTCGTCAAGACGAGCACGGGCTTCGCCGGCGGCGGGGCGACCGTGCACGACGTCCAGCTCATGCGCCAGACCGTGGGCGGCGCCTGCGGCGTCAAGGCCGCCGGCGGCATCCGTGACCGCGCCACTGCCGAGGCCATGCTCGCGGCGGGTGCCAACCGACTGGGAACCAGCGCCGGCGTGGCGATCGTCACCGGCTGATACCGTCCTGAAAGGATTCGCGTGGACGTACTGGAAATCATCGAGGCCAAGAAGCAGGGGCACGAACTCAGCCCCGCCCAGATCGAGTACCTGGTCGACGGTTTTACCGCCGACCGCGTGCCGCGTTACCAGATGGCCGCCTTCCTGATGGCCGTCTGGTTCCGGGACATGACCGACGCGGAGATCGCCGCGCTCACCGACTGCATGCTCCGCTCGGGCGAGCAACTCGACACCGCTGATCTCGGCGGCCCGACCGCGGACAAGCATTCCACCGGCGGTGTCGGGGACAAGGTGTCGCTTCTGCTGGCCCCCCTCGCCGCGGCGTGCGGCCTTCGCGTGCCGATGCTGTCGGGACGCGGTCTCGGCCACACCGGCGGCACGCTCGACAAGCTGGAGGCCATCCCGGGTTACAACATCCATATGGACAATGCCGCGTTCCTCGACGTCGTCCGGCGCGAGGGCTGTGCGATCGTCGGCCAGAGCGGCGACATCGCGCCGGCGGACGGTCGGATCTACGCCCTGCGCGACGTCACCGCCACGGTGGATTGCGTCCCGTTGATCACCGCGTCGATCATGTCCAAGAAGCTGGCGGCCGGTCCCGAGACGATCGTCATCGATCTGAAGTGCGGCTCCGGCGCCTTCATGACCGACCTCGACCGCGCGCGGCGACTGGCCCGGACGCTCGTGGCCGTGGGCCGCACCTATGGCCGTCGCATGGCGGTGCTGTTCACGGACATGTCCCAGCCGCTGGGCGTGACCGTGGGACACGCCAACGAGACGCTGGAGGCCTTCGCAGCGCTCCGGCCCGGGGGACGGGCATCGGCGCCGGCGGATCTCGTCACCATCACCGAGGAACTCACCGCCGCAATGGTCCGTACCGCCAACCTCGCGCAGAGCGACGGCGCAGCCATGGACATGGTTCGCGCTGCCTGGGACGGGGGCGACGCCTGGCGCTGCCTGCGTCGCTGGGTGGAGGCGCAGTCGGGCCGACTGGATTGGGACGCGGATGATCTGGGACTGACCGTAGCACCGGTCGGAGATGTCCTGACCGCGCCTGCGGACGGCTGGCTCGAGGTCATCGACTGCCGAGCCGTGGGACTGGCGCTCGCCGACATCGGCGGCGCGCGGTTGCGGGTCGAGGACGCGATCGATCACGCGGTCGGAATCGACTGGCTGGCCCGCACCGGTACCCACGTGGCCGCAGGACAACCGCTGGCGCAGCTGCGGGCGCCGGCAGGCGACAAGCGGGAGACGGCGCTGCAGCGGCTGAGAGAGGCCGTGACGGTCCACGAGGAGCCGTGCCCCGCACGCGCCGTCGTACTCGAGCGCCTCTAGGACCTGGTGCCGGCGAAAATGTGTCCGGCGAATTCCGGTAGAACGGAAACGACGATCCATCACCGTTGCGTGATGGATCGTCGTTTCATGGAGACGTGATCGGCGTTTCGCGGTCCGCCTCGACGGCGGGACACATTCTTCAAGGCACTGCTCAGAAGTCTCCGTCGTCGGCCTGGTCGAGGGTGTCGAAGCCCTTGTCCGACCCCGACAGGTCATGCGACTGGCCGCCGTGCACGTTGCACACCTCTTGCGGGAATCTCCCCGGCAGAAACACCTCCATCGCCGTAGAGTCGCAAGCCGTCGTGGCCAGCAGGCCGGATTCGAGGCACACCCTCTTCTCGACGATGGCAGGGGGCCTCACGAACGGTTCCTCGCCCTTCTCGTCCGTGATCTTGCCCATGAAGCTGGCCCAGATCGGCAGGGCCTGGTGTGCGCCGGTGGCGTTGTGGCCCATCGGGCGCGGATCCGGGAAGCCGACCCAGACGCCGGCGCAGAAGCTCGGTGTGAAGCCGCAGAACCAGGCATTGGTGTTTTCGTTGGTCGTGCCGGTCTTGCCCGCGCCGCTCTTGGTGAAGCCGCGCCATTGGGCGCTACGCCCGGTCCCTTCCTTGAGCGTCGTCTGGAGGAGGTTGGTCAGGAGATACGCTTCGGCGGGGTCGAGGACCTCGTGCTGGCGGATGCGGGCCTGCTCGAGGACCTCGCCATCGAGGGTCTCGACGCGTGTGACCAGGTGTTGCTCCGCGCGGACGCCGTGATTGCCGAAGGTCGAGTAGGCACCGACGATTTCCTGGAGCGTGACTTCACCCGCGCCAAGGAAGAGGGCCGGCACGTGCGGGACATCACTGGTGACGCCGAGACGGCGGATGTTGTCGAGTACGGGTTGCAGGCCGAAGTCCAGGTACAGCTTGGCTGTCGGGGTGTTGATCGACCGACTCAGGGCGTACCGCAGGGTCACCGGGCCCCGGAACCGATTGCTGAAGTTCTTGGGGCGCCACAGACTGCTGCCGGTGTCGAGCACGAACGGCGTGTCCAGGAGGATCGAGGCGGCCGTGTAATTCTGCTGCAGCGCCGTGAGGTAGACGAAGGGCTTGAAGACCGAACCGGGTTGACGCAGG
>CAZJMO010000161.1:5823-7749 GCA_964547085.1 uncultured Fibrobacteraceae bacterium
TGTGGCGTTGTTCCACCGGCTGTCGGCGAAGTCACGACCGCCCATCATGGCCAGGATCGCGCCGGTGCGCACATCCTGGAGCAGACCGGCGCACTGCAGGTAGCTGACTGCCTCGGGCCGCTCGCCAACCGCGGTGAGGCTGTCGTAGAGCGCCTTGGTCATTGGATACTCGAATTCGACCTCGAGCGAAGCCATGTGTTCGGCCGCCGCTTCCTCGAGCCAGGACTGGTACCGCGGCACCAGGGTGGTCCAGACGCGGAGGCCCTCGGTGTAGAGTCGGTCCGCGCCGTAGGTCTGCTCCAGGTGCTTGCGGACTTCCTCGACATAATAGGCGGCGAAACCAGCGATGACCGGCGAAGCGTCCGGGTTGACGACGGTGACCTCGGTGGCGGCGAACGTCTCGGCCTGCGGCTGCGTCAGCTTGCCGGCCGCGACCATGGACTGCAGGACGATCGCCCGGCGCCGGTAAGCCATGTCCAGGTGGTCGAACGGTGAATACCGCTCCGGGAGCTGGATCATGCCGGCGATCATGCTGGTCTCGGACGGTTCCAGGTCCCAGACATCCTTGCCGAAGAAGATCCGCGCTGCGGCCTGCACGCCATAGGTGCCCTTGCCGAGGTAGATCTGGTTCAGGTACATCGCCAGGATCTCGTCCTTGGTGTAGATCTGCTCGATCTGCACGGCCAGGATCATTTCGCTGAATTTACGCGAGTACGTCTTTTCCTGAGTAAGGAAGAGGTTGCGGGCCAGCTGCATGGTCAGCGTACTGGCTCCAGGCCGGCCGCGGCCGAGGACATTATCGAGGACGATCTTCACCAGGCGCTTGAGGTCGATTCCATAGTGGTCGTAGAACCGACGGTCCTCGATCGACACCACCGCGTCCTGGAGATGGGCCGGAATTCGCTCCAGCGGGACCACCGTCCGGTTCTGGCTATAGAACTCCTGGAGGGTATCTCCATTGGCCGCAAGAATGACTGTTTTCTCCGACGGCTGAATATTTCGGAGTTTTTCGAGAGACGGAAGGTCGCTGGAAAGGCGATTGACTACCACCAAGGACCCTACGACCGCCGCTAGAAACAGGAGCAGAAAGAGCGTGAGAAGGCGCTGCACCCAGCGTCTGGGGATTGTTCTGGTGAGCACGTTGGCCATGTTATCCTGCCTGTCAGAGGGTCTAGCGCATCCTTGCACACGAAACTCTAGGTGATCCGGACGCGAACGTCAAAGGCCGCGAATGGGAGCGGAGAGTCTTTTTCAGAAAATGTGGTTTTTCGGTTTGACAGATGGGAGGGGTGGGCATAGATTGCCTCCTCGTTGCCAACGTGATCGCTAACAACGACGCGAAACGCAGCAGGCGCCGAAGTCCAAGGGGGACAGCGCCAAGGGGTTGAAAAAAAATCAACTTTCGGGTTGACAGAACTTCAAGCCTAGCTTAACTTACCCGGTCCGCAGAGGAATGAACCGACGCGGGACCAACCGGTGGCAAGACTAACCGGTTCCGATCTTTGACAACGGAATAGCGTGCGACGGCCCGATCGAGATTTCGAGCCTTTAGAAATCCGGATCGCTTCGGCGAGAAGGGTTTCGAAGGGCCTTGCGAATGCAAGAACGCACAGGAGCATTGCTTCTGTTGTTCAAATATTTTTGACAACGGAGAGTTTGATCCTGGCTCAGAACGAACACTGGCGGCGTGGATTAGGCATGCAAGTCGAACGGGAAAGCTCCCTTCGGGGAGTGAGTATAGTGGCGAACGGGTGAGTAACGCGTGGGAAACCTGCCCTTTAGTGGGGGATAACAGGCCTAACGGCCTGCTAATACCGCATACGTCCCCAGGATCGCATGGTCTTGGGTAGAAAGGTGGCCTCTCTATAGAAGCTGCCGTTAAAGGATGGTCCCGCGTCCCATTAGCTTGTTGGTGGGGTAATGGCC
>CAZJMO010000162.1:0-7734 GCA_964547085.1 uncultured Fibrobacteraceae bacterium
GACGATGCTGCCCCAGGTCTCGGTGCCGATCGCGAACGGCACGAGGCCGGCCGACACCGCAGCCGCCGGGCCGGCCGAGGAGCCGCTCGACCCCTGCTCGAGGTTCCACGGATTGCGGGTCATGCCGCCGAACCAGACGTCGCCCCAGGCCAGCGCGCCGAGCGAGAACTTGGCGACGATGACGGCGCCGGCGGTGTCGAGACGGGCGCAGACCGTGGCCGTTTCGGGGCGCATCTGGTCGCGGTAGGGCGCGGCGCCCCATGTCGTCGGGTGGCCGGGCATGGCCAGCAGATCCTTCACGCCGCAGGGGATGCCGTGCAGCGGGCCCCGGATGCGTCCGGCCCGGATCTCGCGGTCGGCGAGCGCGGCGCGGGCCAGGGCGCGGTCCTCGAGGAGGGTGATGACGCAGTGCAGATCGGGGTCATGGGTGCGCAGGCGTTGCAGGGCGAGGCGGGTCAATTCGGTGCTCGTGGTCCGGCCCGACGCCAGCAGTGCGGCCAGGTCGGGGATCGGCAACCAGGCCAATTCGGCGTCGTCGTCGGGGCGGTCGATGTCGACCGGCCGGCGCCACTGCGGGGCGCCGGCCGGTTGCGTGGCCGCCTCGCGCAGACTGTCCGCGGCGCCGGGGTTCCAGAACAGCGGGTCGAAGCGCAGCGCGGGGGCGATCCCGTTGTCGACCGGTATAGCGCGCAGCGCCACGTAGGCGTCGCTCTGGTAGACCAGGGTGCGGGCCATGGAGTCGCGCTCGGCTCGGTCGAAGGTGAGACCGAGCACATGTGCGGCGGTGTCGATCTCGGCGTCGGTCGGCGGATCAGCGGCGAGCGTGGACAGAGCGAGCGTGAGCAGCATGACGACAGCGGACAGGTGACGCATGGCGAACCTCCGGCGGGGCGCAATCAGCGGTTGGCGGCGGCGGGTCATCGGTGGCATGGTACCAGCGACGCTACTAGCGACGCCAGCCCGGAGCCGGACCATGCCCGATCGCTTCCCGCCCCGTTTCACCCGCACCGTCGACCTCTACGGTCCCGACGCCTTCGCCCGCGTCCGCGCCAGCGGCGTGATCGTCGTGGGTTTGGGCGGCGTCGGCGCCCACTGCGCCGTGGCGCTCGCGCGCAGCGGGGTCGGCAGGCTCAAGCTCATCGATTTCGACCGCGTGACCACGAGTTCGTTGAACCGCCACCCGGTGGCGGGACCCGCGGATGTGGGCGCGCTCAAGACCGAGGTCCTGGCGTCCTTCTTCGCCGCCACCTGTCCCGACACCGCCGTCGAGACCGTTGCGCAGCGCGTCGAACCCGACAACCTGGACGAGCTGGTGCCGCAGGCCGAACGCGAACCGTTCCCCGTGCTGGTCGACTGCATCGACTCGGTGTCGGCCAAGACGGCGCTGTTGATCCACGGCGTGGCGCACGGCTGGCGCACCGTGGCCAGCCTGGGCGCGGCCGGCAAGTGCGACGGCGGTCTGGTGCGCACCGGCACCCTGGCCGACACCCGCGTCTGCCCGCTGGCGCGCAAGGTGCGGCAGGGCGTCCGCGCGGGCGAGACCGATCCGGCGCTCATTCGCGCGGTGTGGTCGGAGGAGGCGCCGCGGCCGCCGATCACCGCGCCCGGCGAGCGGCGCCGGCAACCGTCGAACATGATGGTGCCGGGGATGTTCGGATTCGCGCTGGCTGCCGAGGCGATGCGACTGCTGGCCGAGGACTGACGAGACGCGGCCCCCACCCGAGGGGCGGGGGCCGCATCGATCCAGCCGGGTGGCGCGCTAGCGGCTGAAGTTGGCGCCGACGAAGTCCCAGTTCACCAGGTTCCACCAGTTCTCGATGTACTTCGGGCGTGCGTTCCGCGTGTCCACGTAGTACGCGTGTTCCCACACGTCGATACACAGGAGCGGGACGTGGCGCTCGGTGAGCGGGTTGCCGGCGTTGGTCGTGTTGACGATCTCCAGATCGCCGCCCGCCGACCGCACCAGCCAGGTCCAGCCGCTGCCGAAGTTGGTGGCGGCCGAGCGGGTGAAGCCGTCCTTGAAGTTGGCGCAGCTGCCCAACGCGGCCTCGATGGCCGCGGCGATCGGGCCGGTGGGGTCGCCGCCGCCGCCGGCCTTCATGCCGGCGAAGTAGAACGTGTGGTTCCACACCTGCGCGGCGTTGTTGAAGATGCCGCCGCCGGGCGCGTTCTTGACGATCTCTTCGAGACTCATGTTCTCGAACTCGGTCCCGGGAATCAGCCCGTTCAGGTTGTTGACATAGGCCGCGTGGTGCTTGTCGTGGTGGTACTCCAGGGTCTCCTTGGAGATGTGCGGGGCGAGGGCGTCGTGGGAGTAGGGCAATTTGGGAAGCTCGTGTACCATGGAAGTCTCCTCCTTGGGTACCGGGGCGAATAGTCAACCCGTCTTGCGGATATTCTGGATACGTACATGATAGAAGGGAGTCAGGGTGTCGCCACTTGCGGCGATGCCGGTTTCCGGGTAGTTCGGGCACCGATCCGGGTGTACTGTCTGCCGGTATCGAGAATATCCCCAACCGCGGAGGAAAGCGATGACCGACCCGCATCGTTTCGGCGATTCGCCCGAAGGGCCGGAGATCCGATTGCCCCAGCTGAACATGCGGCTCGTACGCATGGTTCTGGTGCTGCTGGTGGTGCTGATCACGGTGTTCACCAGTTTCTATACCGTCGAGCCCGAGGAGACCGCATTGGTGCTCCGTTTCGGGCGTTATATCCGGAGCACGGATCCCGGCCTGCATTTCAAGCTGCCTTTCGGCGTCGAGGGCATCCAGAAGGTGCCGGTGCAAAGGCAGTGGAAGGAAGAGTTCGGCTTCCGTACGGTGCGCTCGGGCGCGCGCTCCCAATTCGGCGCGCAGCCCCGCGCGGCCGAGGCGAATATGCTCACCGGCGACCTCAACGCCGCCGTGGTCGAGTGGGTGGTCCAGTACCGCGTGGTCAATCCCTACAAGTTCCTTTTCGAGGTGCGCAACCCGCAGGCCACGTTCCGCTTCATGAGCGAGGCCGTGATGCGCACCGTGGTCGGTGACCGCACGGTCAACGAGGTGCTCACCGTCGGCCGCGCCGAGGTGGCCAGTGAAGTGCAACTGGCGCTGCAGGATCTGTGCGACCAATACGAGATCGGCATCAAGGTCGATCAGGTCGTGCTCCAGAACGTCAACCCGCCCGACGCCGTCAAACCCAGCTTCAACGAGGTCAACGAGGCGCAGCAGGAGCGCGAGAAGCTCATCAACCAGGCGCAGTCGGAATACAACAAGGTGATCCCGCGCGCGCTGGGCGAGGCGCAGCAGACCATCCAGGAGGCCGAGGGTTACGCCCTGCAGCGGGTGAATGAGGCGCGCGGCGACTCGGCCCGCTTCACGGCGCTGTACGAGGAGTACCGCAAGGCGCCCGACGTCACGCGCACGCGGATGTACCTCGAGACCATGGCCAAGGTGTTGCCGCAGGTCGAAGGCAAGGTCGTCGTGGACGCCGACCTGCGCAGTGTCCTGCCTCTCTTGAACCTCGATGCTGGCCAAGGCCAGGGACAGGGAGGTCAGCGATGAACCGCATCGTTCTGATCGTTGTCGGCCTGGTGTTTCTGCTGGGCATTTCCGGAGCCTTCTACGTGGTGCAGGAGTACGAACAGGTCATCATCACGCAGTTCGGCCGGCCGGTGGGTGAACCCGTCGACACGCCGGGTCTCAAGGTGAAGATCCCCTTCGTGCAGAAGGTCAATCGCTTCGAGAAACGCTTCCTCGAATGGGACGGCGCTCCCAACCAGCTGCCCACCAAGGACAAGCGCTTCATCTGGGTCGACACCTACGCGCGCTGGAAAATCGTCGATCCGCTGCTCTACTTCCAGCGTCTGCGGGACGAGCGCGGCGCCATGGCGCGCCTCAGCGATATCCTGGACGGCGAGACCCGTAACGCGATCGCCAAGTACGACGTCGTCGAGGTGGTGCGCTCGACCAACCGCGAGGCGCAGACCACCGAGACCGAGGCCGAGGACGATGTGCAGCTCGTGGATATCGGCGCCGGTCGCGGCGACATCCGTGACGAGATCCTGCGGATCGCGCAGTCGCGTACGGGGGACCTCGGCATCGAGATCCTCGACGTCCAGTTCAAGCGCATCAACTACGTCGAGGACGTGCAGCAGAAGGTCTACGAACGCATGGTCGCCGAGCGCAAGCGTATCGCCGACCGTTTCCGCAGCGAGGGCGAGGGCGAAGCGAGCCGGATCCGCGGCGAGAAGGGGCGCGAGTTGTTGCGTATCCAGTCGGGTGCCTACAAGACCGCCGAGGAGATCAAGGGCCACGCCGATGCGGAGGCCACCAGCATCTACGCCGCGGCCTACGACAGCAGTCCGCAGGCTCGCGAGTTCTACGGTTTCCTCAAGACAATGGAGAGCTACGAGGTCGCTATCGACAAGAGCAGCCGGCTGGTCCTGTCGACGGACTCGGACTTCTACAAGTACCTGAAATCGAGCCGGTAACCGGCGATCCATCGGGCCCGGCCGCGTGCCGGGCCCTTTTTTTATCGGAGGTTGACCATGCGACGGATCCTGTGCCTGCTGGCCCTCGTTGCTGCCGTCGTCCCGGCCGTCGCGGTCGAGGAGGGGCCGGTCTTCATGTGGCGCGCCGAGAAGGATGGCGCGGTGATCCACCTGCTCGGGAGCATCCACGCCGGTCGCGACGACTGGTATCCGCTCGACCCGCGCATCGACGACGCCTTCACCGAAGCCGACACCATCGCCTGCGAGATGGACGTCTCGGATCCTGCGCTGCAGGTGAAGGTGTCGTTGCTCGCGATGAAGGAAGGCATGTACCCGCCGGACGAATCGCTGAAGGATCACATCTCCGACGCGACCTGGGAGGCGCTGACGGCCGTCGAGGGGCTGGCCGTTCCGGCGGCCATGCTCGACCGCATGCGGCCCGGCATGGCGGCGACGATGGTCATGCAGGCGGTCCTGGCGCGGACCGGTCTGGACGTCACCCAGGGCGTCGACATGCACCTGCTCGAGCGCGCCCGCGCGGCGGCGCGTCCGGTCGTCTCGCTGGAAACGCCCGAGCAGCAGGTGGCGCTGCTCTTCGGCCCCGACGCGCTGGTCGACGGGCTCATGCTTGAAGAGGCCCTGCGGGAGAGTCCCGACACCATGGTCGCCATGCTGGACGCGCTGATCGCGACCTGGCGCGACGGCGACCCCGTCGCCATGGAGAAGATCTATCGTGAGGACTGGGGGGACGAGGAACGCATGGTCCGATTCCACGAGGAACTGGTCGTCACGCGCAATCGCGGCATGGCGGCCGGGTTGCAGCAGAGGCGGGGGCGGTGGTTCGTGGTTGTCGGTGCGCTGCACCTCTGCGGTGAGCATGGCGTGCCCACGTTGCTGGCGGACGCCGGCTGGCGTGTGACCCAAGTGGGCCGGGCGGTCGCGGTCCGCTGAGCTTGACCGTGTCGCGTCTTTTCCCGTATCTGATGCTGGCCCCGGCGTCGTCGCTCCCTTAACGGGCGCGATCCCTGCCGGCGCCGTGGGCCACCTGAGGGCGCGATACCGCGTCTTCTTGCCCGGAGCGGAGTGGTCAGTCCAGCTTGCGGAAGATGTCGCTCGGATCGCTCGGCTTGATGATCACCGGCAAGTTCTCCTCGATGTCTTCACCATTGTAGCATCCGAACACGCCGAGCTGGATCGCGTGGACCCGGAGCGTCGGCGTTTCGTATCGATGTTGAGACCTCGGCATTTTTTCTCCCTCAGGAACGATCACTCCGTAACGATCGAGACTATCGTCGTCACCCGACGTTTCGACAACCCCTATTCACGACATCTGTCAAATATTTGTCGACTGCAAAATAATACCATTGTGGAAAATAATATGAAAGATAAAAAATCGGCCCAGTGTGGAAATTAAGCCCCCTTGAGGGTCGCTCTGGGCCAGGCCGGTGAATTGGATCTGGACATGACCGTTCTGGCCCTTTAATTCCCCCTTGAGAGATGCTTTTAGCCGTCGGCTACGTGCCGACGGGATTGCCTGCGTCTTCCGGGCCCTCCTCGCCGTCCCGACAATGGGGTCGAGGCGACGGATCGGCCCGATGCGCCGCACAGATACGGAGGCAGATCATGGCGGGACTGAGCAGCCGGATGACGCTCAGCAAGGGGTTCCGGGACTTCATCGACGACGACGCGTTGACGCGCCTGGTCGACGAGACCCGCGAGGATGCCGGGCGGGTCCGTGAGATCATCGCCAAGAGCCTGAACAAGGAACCGTTACAGGTCGAGGAGACTGCCGCCCTGCTCAAGGCCGAGTCCCCGGAGCTGGTCGAGGAGATCTTCGCCGCGGCCCGCCAGCTCAAGCACGACGTCTACGGAAATCGTATCGTCCTGTTCGCGCCGCTCTACGTCGGCAACCACTGCGTCAACGACTGTGCCTACTGCTCGTTCCGCATGAGCAATCCCGACAACGTCCGCCGGACGCTCACCGCCGACGAACTCAAGGCCCAGGTGGAGGCCCTTGAGGACCAGGGGCACAAGCGCCTGATCCTGGTCTTCGGCGAGCATCCCAAGTACGACCCCGATTACATCGCCGAGTGCGTGAGCCAGGTCTACGCGACGAAGAAGGGCAACGGCGAGATCCGCCGCGTCAACATCAACGCCGCCCCGCTCGAGCCCGAAGGTTTCAAGACCGTCAAGGCCGCCGGCATCGGCACCTACCAGGTGTTCCAGGAGACCTACCATCACAAGGCGTATCGCCGCTACCATCCGGAACACACGCGCAAGGGCAACTACCCCTACCGCCTCGACAGCCTCAGCCGCGCCTTCGAGGCCGGTTGCGACGACATGGGGATCGGCGCGCTCTTCGGCCTGCACGACTGGCGCTTCGAGGTGCTGGCCCTGGTCAGCCACGCGCTCTACCTGCAGGAGCAGTACAACGTCGGCCCGCACACCATCAGCTTCCCGCGCATCCAGCCGGCCGCGGGCATCGATCTTCCGCAGGAGAACATCGTCACCGACGATCAGTTCAAGCGCCTGATCGCCATCCTGCGCCTGTCGGTTCCTTACACCGGCATGATCCTCACGGCGCGCGAGTCGCCTGAGATCCGCAAGACGGTGATGGAGTTCGGCGTGTCGCAGATCGACGCGGGCAGCCGCATCGAGATCGGCGGCTACACCGAATGCGGCGACGCGCAGGTCATGCAGCGCGAGCAGTTCGCGCTCGGCGACATGCGTTCGCTCGACGAAGTGATGCGGGAGCTCATGGAGAACGGCGACATCCCCAGCTTCTGCACCGCGTGCTACCGGCTGGGCCGCACGGGTGAGGAGTTCATGGAGTACGCCATTCCCGGTTTCATCCACAACTTCTGCTCGCGGAACGCGATCATGACGCTGTCGGAATACCTCGAGGATTATGCGTCGCCCGAGACCCGGATCGAGGGCCTGCGGCTGATCGAGACGGAGCTGGCGAAGATCACCGACGGCGCGAAGAAGAAGGAAGTGATCGAGCGCCTGCACCGCGTGCGCGACGAAGGCGAGCGCGACCTCTACTTCTAGCCTGTGCACGGGAGAATGTGGGCGGCCCCCGATCGGCGTGATCGGGGGCCGCTGCGCGTCAGGCGAAGAACGTTTCCGCCGCTTCCATGATGCTCTCCGACAGCGTCGGATGCGGATGGATCGTGAGCGCGAGGTCCTGCCACCGCGCCGCCATCTCGATCGCCAGCGCGGCTTCCGCGATCAGCTCGCCGGCGCCCGGCCCCGCCAGTCCG
>CAZJMO010000163.1:0-7731 GCA_964547085.1 uncultured Fibrobacteraceae bacterium
GGCGACGCGCTCGGGGTCGAAGTCGTGACACGCGCGGCGGTAGCCCTCGCGCTTGCGCAGGATGGGGATCCAGGCGAGGCCGGCCTGCGCGCCCTCGAGCAGGAGCATCTCGAACAGGTGACGGTCGTCGCGGCTGGGGACGCCCCATTCGCGGTCGTGGTAGCCGACGTAGAGCGGGTCGTCGCCGCACCAGGCGCAGCGGACGAGGTCGGTCACAGGACCATGCGACCGGCCTGCTTCTCCGCTTCCTCGCCGACCCAGGGCAGCTTGTAGCGTTCGCCGCGCCACGCCTTGAACATGAGCAGGATCCAGAGTACGAGCGTCAGCATGCTGAGCAGCCAGCCGATGAACCCGCCGATGCCGGGCAGGAAGTTCACGGCCACGCCGGCGACCGACAGCAAGCCGAACGTCATGAACGACTGCATGGCGTGGAAACGCACATCGCTGCTGCTCTTCTCGACGATCAGGAAGATCAGGCCGGTGATCCAGCCGAGCGCGTAGCAGAGCGTACCGGCCACGTTCTCGCTCAGACCGGTGGACGAGTTGTTCATGAGCGACTCCTCGGTTCGCGGGGGTGTGGGTCCAGCATACCCGCGAACGGCGGCCCGCCAAGTGAAATATCCGACTCCGACCGATCTACTGGTACGTCACCACCAACGTGTACGGCAAGTCGGCCGGCGTGCCGTTGGTGGTGGCGGTGACGGTCCGGTCGACGGTCAGGTCGGCGCCGACCTCGAGCACCTCCGAATCCGCGGCCATGGTGCGAGGCTGGGGCACGGCGCCCGCGGCGCCCAGATCGGCCCAGTCGACAGTGAACGCATCCAAGGTCAGCCCGGCGGGTATGGCGCCGACGGTGCAGGTGGCGGTGAGGTCCACGCCGGCGTGACATTCAATCTGGAAGATCCCCTGGCTGATATTCGTGGCGTCGTAGACGAGGTGCGCAGGATCGGTGGTCGAGCCGTCGGCCGCCGCGACCGTGAGCGTGCCGTTGTTCAGCACGACCACGCCGAAGTTCAGCGCCGAGGTCTGCGTGATGGTGATGCCGCTGATGATGTCGACCACGCCGTTGGTGAGCAGGTCGATCGCCGATGCGGGCAGGGTGAGGATCAGCCCGAGAAGGAGAACCGCGAGGACCTTCCGCATGAGAGCTCCGATCGCCGGTGTGCGTTACGAAATCAAGCCTATGGCGTACTGAAGCGATCGGCAGTCGGAGCCGAGAACTTGAGGAAAATCTTGCCGGGCGGCAAAATGTTCCGCGTCGATCGGTCAGGCGTCGGGTTCCACGAGGCGCAGCAGTCGCAGCCCGACCTCGCCGTCCTCGTCCGTGTGCAGCACCAGCAGGTGCCGGTCGTCGACCCAGCGCCACTGGTCGAATTCCGGGTCGTAGGGGCCGTGCAGATGGAGGCGGCGGAGGTACTCGCCGTCGTCGTCGAAGACGTCGACGAGCGCGATGGTGTCGGACGCGGGGCCGTGACCGCCCGGATCGAGGTCGGCCCACAGGTCGCCGTCGTCGGCCAGACGCAGGCTGCGCACCACCGGGGCGGTGTCGCGCAGCGCCACCTCGTCGCGGTTCTTGCGCTTGCGCTCCAGGTGTTCGAGGACGAGGCGACGGCCGAGAGGATCGCGGCGGACGGGCTCGTACGGGCGCTCGATCCGCTGCACCTCGGCGCCGGTCTCGTCGTGGCGGGTGATGCGATAGAGGTCGCGCCGGTCGGCGACCCAGACGCCGCCGTGGCCGTCGGGCGCCCAGCGTGCCGCCCAGATGTCGTAGAAATCGCCCTCGTCGAACCGGCCCTGGGCGTCGCGCGCGGGTTGCTCGACGACCTGGTGGCAGCACGGCGTGCCGAAGACGCCGTCCTCGCTCACCGGCACGATCCAGTGCTCCTCGCTGATGTCGCCGGCCGACATGGACACGCCCGTGGCGTAGGCGAACATCCGCGAACCGTTCTGCACCATGTGCGGGGTCGCCACGAACGGGTGCTTGCTCAGCGTGTTCCGGAACGTGACGCGACCGCCGGGTGTGCCGTCCGGCTGCAGCCAGACGATGCACGCGGGGAAGACCTGCAGCAGTCCCAGGCGACCGTCCTCGGCCAGGAGCAGGCGCCGGGCGTCGCGGCACTCGCCGGGGCCGGATCCCTGGCGGCCGAGCGTGCGCAGCCAGTTGCCGTCGCTGTCGAAGATCTTGAGGTCCTTGTTCTTGTAGTCGACCACGCAGAGCCGGCCGTCGTGGTCGCGACCGGCGTCGACCAGAAGGCCGCCGAGCAGGTAGTCTTCGGTCTCGCCCGGGGCGTCCCAGACTTCTTCGCAGCGGATTTCAAGGATGTCGGCGGCGCCGGCCGTAGCGGCGATAAACACCAGGCCGACGGCAGCAAGTCGCAGGACACGAACGTGGGGCATGACCGATTTCTCCCTCATTACGGTTGGCGAGCCGGAAGTCTATCATCGCCGTCGCGGCCGAATCAACAGATGTCCCGCCGGGTCCGTTGTGCTAGGTTCGCAGCCATACCAGGATCAACTCCGGGGAATCGACCATGCCCTTGTCCACGCCCACGTTACCCCTCGCGGGACCGGCTCTGCCTGCTCTGGCGAGATGGCTCCTGTCGGTGTGTCCGGCGACCTCGCCAGAGGATCTCGCGGACGTGCTCGTGCTGCTGCCGTCGACCCGCACCTGCGGACAACTCGGCCAGGCCCTGGTCGAGGCGTCGGGGCAGCCGGCGTTGATGCTGCCGCGGATCCTGACGCCCGGTCGCCTGGCCGATCAACTGGCCGACATGCTGGGTCTGGACGAGGCGGACGACTGCCAGCCGGCGCTGCGGTCGGTGTTGCTGGCGCCGCTGCTGGCTCGGCGGAACTGGTTGCAGGATCGTCCCGAGGCGGCGTCCGGACTGGCCGTCGAACTGGTGCAGCTCTTCGACGAGGTGCGGCTTGCGGGCTGCGAGGCGCAGGTGCTCGAGGGCGCCGACGACGAGGCGCTGCTCGCACTTGCCGACGACGGCGGCGCCGACGTGTTGAAGGTTGACCTCGACCGGATCCGCGACGCGTGGACGCTTTACCGCGGCGTGGTGTCCTGTGACGTTCTGGATCGTCGCTGCGCGGCGTTGCGGGCCGCGGCGAAGACCTGGCCCGGACCGCGTCCGAGTCTGACCGCGTGCGCCCACCTCGGGCGTCTCGACCGGGCGACGGCCGACCTGCTGGCCGGTCTGGCGGCCGGCGGAGCGCCGGTCCACTGGATCGTTCCCGACGCCGACGACCCGCGTTCCCGCCTCCTGCTGTCGAGCTACAGGGACGCGACCGACCACACGCATCCTCTGGCGAGCATCCGCGGTGTCGTGGAAAGTCTGGGCGCGACGCCGCCCGAGCCTCCCGTGTTTGCTGGAACGGACCTGCCGACGCGGCTCGACGAACTGGGATCGGCGCGCGACGATCTGGCGCCCACCGGAGCGCTGCAACTCCGTCCCTGCCGCGAACCCGAGCACGAGAGCCGCGTCATCGCCGCGACGGTCTGCGAGACGCTGGCCGCCGCCGAGACCGTTCCTGAGATCCTCATCGCCACGCCGGACCGCAACCTGGCCGCGCGCGTGGCGGCCCAGCTCCGCGACGCCGGCGTCGATGTCGACGACACGCGCGGTCGGCCGCTCGCGGGATTGCCCGCGGGGCGGTTGCTGCGCGACCTGTTGCGGACCGCGGTCGGCGGCGTTCCCTACGGTCCGCTCTTCGAGGTGCTGACACATCCGTACACGCGGCTGGTGGAGGACGGCGTGCGGCCCGGTCACGCGGTTCGGATCCGTCTTTTGGAGGCGGCGGTCCGGCGGTCGGGGTCGGCGCGGCGCGGGATGGGGGCGCTGCTCGCGGCGGCGAAGCGGGACGACGACTCGGCCGGTGCGGGTCGGCGGAACTGGTCGCTGGAAGATTTCGTGAAGACGATCAAGACGGCTCTCGCCCCGCTCCTGGATCTTCCCGGGAACGCCTGCTCCTGGCCCGATGCCCTCGGCGCCATCGGTGCCGTCTGGACCGCCCTTACCAAGGACCGCCCGCTCGACGGCTCGGTCGAACCCCGCGGCGATTTCGACGATCTTGGCGCCCTCGGCGGTCTGCTCGATGCGCTGTCGGCGATCCAGAACCGCCTGGAATCCGCCGGGCGATCCGACATCGCCGCTACGATCACCGCGCTGCTGGCCGACCCCGCCTGCGAGGTCCGCCCACACCGCCAGCGGCAGCTGCCCGTGCGCCTGACCGGTCTGGTGGAGGCGCGCCTCGAGCACGCCGATCTCCTGGTGCTCGGCGGCCTGTCGCAGGACACGTTCCCGGGCCGTCTGCCGCGTCCGCTCCTGCTGCCCGATCGCGTCCGACAGGGACTCCAACTGGACCACTGGCGCGCGCGCGCCGGCCGCGACGCCGAGCTCATGCTGCGCCTGCTCCACGCCGCGCCGCGAACGGAGATCACCTGGCCGCTGGAGAAGGAAGGACAGCCGTCGCTGCCGTCGCCGCTGGTGCAGCGCCTGCTGATGGTGGCCCCGGCGCCTCCGGTCGATACGCCAGAGGTGGAGCTGTTCCGGCGAGAGCTGCCCGACATCGGCGCCCTGATCGCCGCCGAGACCGCGTTCCGCGCCGAACCGGAGCCGATCCCGGCGCCCGATGTCGCGCCGCCGCGCAAGCTCAGCCACACCGCGATGCAGCGCTACCGCGATTGCCCGTACCGTTTCCTGCTGGCCAACGCGCTGGGGCTGCGGCGCACCGATCCGATCGAGGCCTCGCTGACGCCGATGGACGTGGGCAACATGGCGCACGCGGTGATGCAGGCGTGGCTCGAGCCGATGGGCGCGGGCGTGCGGGCTCTGGCCGCGGATGATCGCGACACGGCTCTCGAACTGTTGCGGCGCTGCGCCGAGACAGTGTTCGCCGAGGGCGGCAAGAACCTGCCCGGCAGCGCCGTCGCGCTGCGCTCGCTCCTGGCGCTCGGCCCGGACCTGGTCGCCGCGGAGGTCGCGCGTCTGCGGAAGTGGCGTCCGGCCGCGCTCGAGGCCGAGTTCACGGTCACCCTGCAGCAGACCGCCGACTGGCTCGCCGGCGAGGGCGAAACGCCGCCCGCGATCCCGGCGGATCTCGCCGACGTCGAACTGACCGGCAAGATCGACCGCATCGACCTGGCCCGCGACGGGAAGCCCCATGCCGCGGTCCTGGACTACAAGACCGGGACGCCGCCGAGCAGGAAACGCACGGCCGACGGCCGCGAACTGCAGGTGATCCTCTACGGCCTGGCCGTCGAAGCGGGCACGGTCGAGGGTCTCGAATCGCCGCCTGGTCCGGCCTGGCGACTCGACCACGGCGGCTACTACGCGCTGCGCCGCAAGGGCTTCGGTCCGCATGTCCATCTCGAACGCGACGGCCTGGCGTTCGGCGTCCGCACCATCCTGGAGCAGGCCCTGGCTATCCTCGACCCGGCCGTCCCGTACGCCCTGGTCCCCGACTGGCACGACGAGGACACGTCCGGCAGGCTCCCGTGCACAGTCTGCGAGTTCCGGGGCGTCTGCCGCCTCGAGGAACGCGACGCCACGCCGGCATTGGCCGCGCGCGTGACGGCGCTGCTGACCGCCGCCGGAAAGGGGACGCCGTGAGCGACGCCGTCAAGAACGCCCGCGCGTGCCAGCGCCGCGCCGCCGACCCCGCGCGCTCGATCGTCCTGGAGGCCGCTGCCGGATCGGGCAAGACCAAGGTGCTCGTCGACCGCTTCCTGCGCCTGTGCCTGACCGGTCCCGGCGTCGACCCGTTCGCTGTCCTGGCGATCACCTTCACCCGCAAGGCCACCGTCGAGATCCAGGCGCGGCTACAGGCCCAGGCGCGCGCGCTGGCCACGCTCCGCGGCGCCGATCTGAAGGCCGCCCTCGCCGACATCCTCGACCGCGAACCTGCACCGATCGAACTGGAGCGCGCCGCCTGGTTCCACGAGGCCCTGCTCGCCGATCCGGCGGGCCTGGGTATCGACACGCTTCATGCGTTCTGCCAGAAGGTGCTGGCCCGCTTCGCCGCCGACGCCGGTCTGGATCCGCGGTTCGCGCTGGTCGACGAGCGCCAGGAACAGGACATTCGCGCCGAGGCGCTCGACCGCCTGGAGAGCTCGCTGGCCGCCGATGCGGAGGACGCCGAAGCCTACGCCGCCCTGGCCGACACCGCCGCCGGGGCGCGCGGCAAGGTCGCCGGCTTCTTCAACCAGCGGATGGTGATGCAGCGCTGGCTCGACCGCGTCGCTCCGTGCGGTGATCAGGTGGCCGCGGCGCTGGCGCGTCCGGCCGCGCCGCACGCCGGCGTTCTGGCCGACGACCTGCGCCGGGCGGCCGTGGCGGGCACGCCCTGGGAGGACGCTGCCGACCTCGATCCGGCCCTGCTGGCGCCCGCGCTGTCCGGCGCGTTGCGCGAATTCGCCGGCGCCGGCCTGGACGCCTTGGCCGCGATCGATGCGCCGCTGGGTTTCACGGATGCTTCGATCAAGCAGAGGGACGGTTGGCGGGACGTTGCGCTCGCCGGCGCCGACCGTCTGGACGGCGACCCGACCGCGCTTCTGGAGGTCGCCGTCGATCTCCGCGCGTCGCTCTTGACCAAGGCGGGAAAGCTGCTCGCCGCCAAGGGCAAGAACGACACCAAGGACGATCGCCGAACGGCTCTGGCCACGGCGACCGGCCCGGTCCTCGGCCTGCTGGCTCTTCTCGGTCTGCGTGACCTTTTGCAACGCAACGAGTCCCTGCTCCGCTTCGGCCTGCGCGCGCTCGACGAGCACGCCGCGATCAAGCGCCGGGACCGCGTGGTCGATTTCCAGGATCTCGAATATCTCGCGTTGCGCCTCTTGACCGATCCCGACATCGGGAGCCAGGTGCATTACCGCCTCGATGCGCGCCTCCTGCTGCTGGATGAGTTCCAGGACACCAACCGCAACCAGTGGGACCTGTTCTTCCCGCTGCTCGACGAGATCCTCGCCGACGGTACGGCCACGCGTACGGCGTTCGTCGTGGGCGACGTGAAGCAGTCGATCTACGGTTTCCGCGGCGCCGAGCCGGCGGTCTTCGCGGGCGCGCGGGCGCTCTTCGCGAAGCAGGCCGGCGCGGATGCGCTCCTGCGTCTGCCCACGAACTTCCGCAGCCTGCCGAACGTGGTCGAAACAGTGGGCGCCCTCTTCCAGCACGAACCGCTCGCGTCCTGCCTGGGCGCCGAGGCAGCCGGCGCCGCCCAGGTCGTGGCCCGTCACGTGGATCCGGGCAAGGTCGTGTTCGTGGAACCGTACGCGCGCGTCGACCAGGACAGCGGTCACGAGCGTGCTGCGCAAGCGGTGGTCGATCTGGTCGCGCGCCTGCTGGACGGCGGCGGCAAGACGTGGAACTGGGATCCGACGGTGGGCCGCGACGAGCCACGCGAATTTCGGCGGGACGACATCCTGATCCTCGCCCGCACCAAGACCCACCTGGCGAGCTACGAGACCGCGCTGCGCCGCGCCGGCATCCCGTTCGCGCCGGCCGGTCGCGGGTTGCTCGCGCGCAGTGGTGAGGTGCAGGGCGTGCTGGCGCTGCTGCGCTGGCTTACGTTCCCCGCCGACGACACCGACGGCGCCACGGTGACGACGGCGGTCGGTTGGGTGCGGACCCTGGGCAAGTCCGACGTGGTGGTCAACGACTCACCGGGATTCGCCACCAGCCGACTCGGGATCGCACTGGGCCTGGATGCGATCCGGATGCTCGAAGAAGG
>CAZJMO010000164.1:0-7717 GCA_964547085.1 uncultured Fibrobacteraceae bacterium
GAGGACGCGGACACGGCCGTCGACGAGGTCGATCATGCCGATATCCAGTCCCACGACCTCCGCCCGCCGCAGGCCCAGGCCGTAGATCATCTCCAGCAGCGCACGGTCGCGCAGGCCGCGGTCGGTGCGCGGATCGGGAAGCGTCAGGAGTTGTTCCACGAGTTGCTCGTTGAGGACGTTCGGGAGCTTGCGTTCGCGGCCGCCGCGGCTTGTCGAGAGGTCTTCCGGGACGCTCTCGATCCGGCCGGTGAGCTGGAGCCAGCGGAAGAACGCCCGGATGCTCGCGAGGTGGCGATCCACCGTGGCGCGGCTGCGCCCGAGGCGGCGGAGCGTGGCCAGGTGCGTGCGGACGAGGCCGCGGCGGGCGAGGTCGGGCCAGTCTTCGGCGGTCGGATCGGGTGGAATGACACCGATTTCGACCGCGGTTTGCAGGAATTGCTGCAAGTCGCGGGCGTAATTCTCACGCGTGCGCAAACTTAGGTCGCGCTCGAGGGTGAGGTGGTCGAGGAAACGCGTCAAGGGCATACCGTCACCGCCGGGATCAGGCATCAGGGGTTTCGTCGTCTCCATCATAGTCGGCGGCGCTCGATTCGGGAACCCCCTGCGAACCGTCGCGCACCATCTCGAGCCAGAGATCCAGATCGGCCAGGGCGATGTCGCGTTTGGCGAGCTTGCGATCGCGCTTGGATTTGATCTTCTGCGACAGCTCGGGCAGGATGCCGAAGTTGGCGTTCATCGGCGTCAGGCGCGCGGCCGTGTCGTCGAAGAGGAACCCGTGGTGCAGCGCGCCGAGGATGGTCGTGTACGGCCAGGGCGGCAGGCGCAGGCCGCGGATCTCGGCGTCCAGATGCAGCGCGGTGACCAGGCCGCCGGCGATGCTCTCGACGTAGCCCTCGACACCGGTGACCTGACCGGCCAGACGGATCGACGGCTCCGACCGCAGCGAGAAATCCGGGCGCAGGACGCGCGGCGAATCGACGTAGAAGTTGCGGTGCATCTGTCCAAACCGCACGAACTCCGCGTTTTCCAGGCCGGGAATCATCCCGAAGACGCGCTTCTGCTCACCCCACTTGAGGCGGGTCTGAAAACCGACCAGGCCGTACAGCGTGCCCTCGGCGTTCTCCTGCCGGAGCTGGACCACGGCGTGCGGGCGCTTGCCGGTCTTGGGATCGTGCAGGCCGACCGGGCGCAGCGTGCCGAAACAGAGCGACTGGATGCCGCCGGCGGCGATCTCCTCCACCGGCTGGCAGCCGTCGAAGAGGTCGCGGTGATCGAAATCCTTGACCTCAAGACGCTCGGCGGCCATCAGCGCGTCGTAGAACGCGGTGTACTGCGCCTCGTCCATCGCGGCGTTGAGGTAGTCGGCCTCGCCCTTGTCGAAGCGGCGGGCGCGGTAGAGTACGTCCGGGTCGAGCGCTTCGAGCGTGACCGTCGGCGCGATGGCGTCGAAGAAGTGCAGGCCGTCGCGACCGGTCAGGCGGGCCAGCTCGTTCTGCAGCGCGTCGCTGGTCAACGGGCCGGTGGCGAGGATCCAATGACGTCCGGGCGCCGTCTCCAGTTCCCGGACCTCTTCGCGGCGGACGGTGATCCCGGGCTCGGCGTCGATCGCGGCCTCGACCGCGGCGGCGAAACGGTCGCGGTCGACGGCCAGCGCGGCGCCGGCCGGCACGGTCGTCGTGCGCGCGATCGGCAACAGGGCGCAGTCCAGCCGGCCCAGTTCGTCCTTGAGCAGCCCGCTGCCGGTGGCCGGGTCGTTGCTCTTGAAGCTGTTCGAGCAGACGATCTCCGCGAGCCGGCCCGTGGTGTGCGCGGGCGTGGCCGTTTCGGGACGCATCTCGTAGAGCGTGACCGCGTGGCCGCGACGGGCCAACTGGAGCGCGGCCTCGCATCCCGCGAGGCCGCCGCCGACGATCCGGATGTCGTTTGCGGACATCAATCCTCCTGCGCGGTCTTGCGCGCGGTCGTCTTCTTGGCTGCCTTCTTGGCGGTCTTCTTGGCCACCTTCTTGGTCGCCTTCTTCTTGGCGACCTTCTTATTGGTCTTCTTGCGGGCGGTCGCGACCGCGATCCATTCGAGCGACTCTTCGACCGTGATGGTGGCGGGCTCGCGTCCCTTGGGCAACGACGCGTGATTCTTGCCGTCGGTCACGTACGGACCGTAGCGCCCCTTGAGGACCTGCAGCATCTCGCCGGTCTCGGGGTGCGGGCCGACCTCGGCGAGCAACGGTTTCTTGCCCGATTCCTTGTCGCGGATCAACTGCATCGCCGTCTCGAGGTCGATGGTGAAGAGAAGGTCGGCGGACTCGACGCTGGCGAAGATCTTGTCGCGGACCACATACGGTCCGAAGCGCCCGACGCCCGCGCGCACCGGCTTGCCGGTCTCAGGATCGACGCCGATATCCCTCGGCAGCGACAGGAACCGTTGCGCCATCGCCATGTCGACCTTGCCGACATCCGTGCCGCGGTCCAGGCTCACGCGCTTGGGCTTGGGGTCGTCATCATTCTCGCCGAGCTGCAGGTACGGGCCGTAGGGTCCGACGAGCGCGTAGATGTTCTTGCCTGTCTCGCTATCCTGCCCGATCGGCTCCAGGCTCTTGCGCTTCTCCTCCAGCAGGACGACGGCCTTCTCGGGCGTCAGCTCGTCGATCAGCAGGTCCATGGGGAGGCTCACGCTCTGGTTGGCTTCTCCGGCCTTCTTCTGCACGTAGACCGACTTGCGCCCGATCTTGACGACCATTGCCTCGCCCGTCTCGGGGTCTGCACCGACGGGGATGGCGGGAAACTCGATGCGGTCCATCTCCTCGGCGATATGCGCGGCCAGGCCGGGGTCGTCCTTTCCGCCGCGGTAGAACCGCCGCAGGAACTCGCGCCATTCGATCTCGCCGCGGGCGATTGCGTCGAGCTCTTCCTCCATGCTCGCGGTGAAGCGAACGTCGACGTACCGCTGGAAGTGGTCGCGCAGGAGCCGCGTGACGGCCATACCGACGTAGGTGGGCACCAGCGTCGAACTCTTCTTGATGACGTAGCCGCGGTTCTGGACGGTGCTGATGATGCTGGCGTACGTCGACGGTCGGCCGATGCCCTCTTCCTCCATCTGCTTGACCAGCGACGCCTCGGTGAAGCGCGCCGGCGGGGTGGTCTCGTGGCGCATGGCGCGGACCTCGGCGATGCCCTGCGGCGGATCCTCGTCCTCGGGGGCGTCCGCCGGCGGAATCAGCTGACCCTCTTGCAGGTCGGGCAGCAGGCTGTCGCGGTCGCGGTCGCCGTAGGCGAGCAGGAACCCCGGGAACGTGACGATCGACCCGTTGGCGCGCCAGACGAGCTCGCGTTCTTCGCAGCGGCAGACGATGTCGGCCGCCGTCTTGTCCAGACGCGCAGGCGCCATCTGGCTGGCGACGGTCCGGTTCCAGATCAGCCGGTAGAGTGCGAGGTCCGGGCCGTCGAGGTAGCCGGCGAGGCTGTCGGGCGTGCGGACGATGCTCGTGGGGCGGATGGCCTCGTGCGCCTCCTGGGCGCCCTTGCTCTTGGTCTTGTAGAACCGCGGGCCTTCGGTGTACTCGGAGCCGTAGGTGTCGCGGATGTAGGTCTCGGCCTCGGACTGCGCCTGACCCGCGAGGTTCACCGAGTCGGTACGCATGTAGGTGATCAGACCGACGCGTTCGCCGCTGCCGAGGTCGGCGCCCTCGTACAGGCGCTGCGCGATCGACATGGTGCGCTGCGGCGAGAACTTGAGACGGTTGCTCGCGGCCTGCTGGAGCGTCGAGGTGGTGAACGGCGGCGACGGATTCTGGCGGGTCTGCTTCCGCTCGACGCTGCCCACGCGCCACGGCAACGACGCGGCGCTGCGGGCGCATTCCTGGAGTTTTTCGGCCTCGGCGTCGCCCAGGAGCAGACGTTTGTCCGGCTGTTTGAGCACTCCGGTGTCGGCGTCGAAGTCCTTGCCGCCGGCCAGGCGCTTGCCGTCGATCTCCTGAAGCCTGGCGGTGAAGTTGGCGCCGTCGGGACCGTAGAGGAGCGCCTCCACGTCGAAGTACGCGGCGGACACGAAGCGCTGCCGCTCCTCCTCGCGCTCGACGATCAGGCGCACCGCGACGCTCTGCACGCGGCCGGCGCTCAGGCCCGAACGCACCTTCTTCCAGAGCACGGGCGACAACTCGTAACCGTAGAGACGATCCAGGATCCGGCGGCTTTCCTGCGCCCGGACGAGCTGGTCGTCCAGGTCGCGCGGGTTCTCCAGCGCGTGGGCGATCGCCGTCTTGGTGATCTCGTGGAAGGTGATCCGCCGCACGGGAATCGTCGGCTTGAGCACCTCGAGCAGGTGCCAGCTGATGGCCTCCCCCTCGCGGTCCTCATCCGTCGCCAGCAGCAGTTCGTCCGCCCGGCCGATGAGCTTCTTGAGCTCGGCGACCCGCGCCTTGCTGTCCGCCGAGACGACGTAGATCGGCTCGAAATCGCCGTCGACATCGACGGCCAGCCGTTTCCACGGCTTGTCGCGGTACTTCGACGGGATCTGGGCGGCCTTCTCGGGAAGGTCGCGAATGTGCCCGTAACTGGCGACGACTTCGTAGTCGCTGCCCAGGAATTTGGCGATGGTGCGGGCTTTTGCCGGCGACTCGACGACGATCAGTTTCAAGGAAGCGAACTCCTGAACCAGCTAGGGACCCGATCGGGTCCGGACATCAGTGGACGCGGTTTGCGTGGCCGATCCGATCCGGACCGGTGTGGCGCTCAGCGAAGACAACTCGATCCAACAACATCGACAGGTCCTCTGGTGTCAGCGGGCCGTCGGGAACCAGTTGCGCGAACTGGATCATCGATTCCATCTGTTCCGCCGTGATCTGGCTGGTGCGCACCAGATCCAGCAGGTATCCGAATGCCGGGACCGTCAGGAGTTCGTCCTCCCGCGATCCCATCTGGCGCAGGGTCTTGTGACCGGCGCGCGCGACGAGACGGGCCGACAGCCACGTCTCTTCCGTATCGTCGGAACGCTGGCGATCCTGGAGCCACGTCAGGAGATCCTGCATCTCCTGCTCGCCGTAGCCGGCCGCGGCGATGAGCTGGCGGACATCCTCGGGGTCGGACACCGGTCCGTCCTGCCGGGTGTCGAGCGCCTCCAGCAATAGCAGCAACAGGTCCCTGAGTCGATTCCGCAGATGCTCCATGATGCCTTTCGCAGCGATGGTTCGGCTCGCGATGGTCCAACGTATCACGGGGTTCGGCGCCTGGCAAGGCGACGACCTAGACGTCCTTGTTCATGCAGCACTGCTTGTACTTCTTGCCGCTGCCACAGGGGCACGGGTCGTTCCGTCCGACCTTCGGCAGGTCCCGCTTGACCGGTTGCCTCCGGCCCGCGGACTCCGGCCCACCGTCCGGTCGCGGCGGAACCTGACCGCCGCCCGCGGGCTGCGGAGCCCGCTCATACGCCTTCATCTCGTCGTGCTGGGCCTTCATCTCGGCGGGGTCGGGCTGGCGCGGCGGCTGCGGACGCTGGACCAGTTCGGCGCGGAAGAACAGGCTGACCGCGTCGCGCCGGATGCCCTCCATGAGCTGCTCGAAGAGCTCGAAGCTCTCCCTCTTGTATTCGATCAGCGGGTCCCGCTGTCCGAACGACCGTAGTCCGATGCCGCTGCGCAGCATGATCAGCTCGTTGAGATGGTCGCGCCAGCGCTGGTCGATCACGTTCAGCAGGACGTAGCGTTCCAGCTGACGACAGAGGTCCGGCCCGACGCGCTCCTCCTTGCGGGCCCGCTGCATCCGCGCGTGCTCGAGCAGTTTCTCGGAGAGGGCGTCGTGTCCGAGGTCGAACTGTTCGTCCTTGGCCAGCGGCAGCGGGGCCAGGACGGTGCCCTGATAGCCGCGCGCGAGCGCGTCGATGTTCCAGAAGTCGGCCGGCTGCTCCGGATCGCAGTGCTCGGCCATCAGGTCGTCGATGGCGCCGGTGAGGAAGTCGTCGAGGATCTCGCGGACATCCTCTTCCTCGAGGATCTCCCGCCGTTGGGTATAGATGACCTCGCGCTGCTTGTTGACCACGTCGTCGTATTCGAGGACGTGCTTGCGGATGTCGAAGTTGTGCGCCTCGACGCGGACCTGCGCCTTCTCGATGGCCTTGGTGACCATGGAGTGCGTGATCGCCTCGTTCTCCTTCACGCCGAGGCTGCCCATGACGCGGTTCATGCGCTCGCTGCTGAACAGCCGCATGAGGTCGTCCTCGAGCGAGAGGAAGAAGACGGCGGTGCCGGGGTCTCCCTGACGTCCGGCGCGACCGCGCAGCTGCCGGTCGATCCGCCGCGACTCGTGCCGCTCGGTGCCGATGATGTGCAGGCCGATCGGTTCGTCGTCGAAGTCGTCGGGCTTCAGCTCCGGGTCCCGGGACCAGCGCTCGGGCAGACGGATGAGGTCGGGATCGAGTTTGATGTCGGTGCCGCGGCCGGCCATGTTCGTGGCGATGGTCACGGCGCCCACGCGACCGGCGCCCGCGACGATCTCCGCCTCGTTCTTGTGGTGCTTGGCGTTCAGCACGCTGTGGTTGATGCCCTCGCGCCGCAACAACCGGCTCAGGAGTTCCGACACCTCGACCGTGGTCGTGCCCACCAGCACGGGCAGGCCCAGCGCATGGACGCGCCTCACCTCCGCCACGATCGCGCGGTACTTCTCCTTCTTGGTCAGGTAGATGACGTCGTCGTACTCGACGCGCGCGATGGGTTTGTTCGTGGGGATGACCACCACGTCCAGCTCGTAGATCGAGTTGAACTCGCCTTCCTCGGTCTCGGCCGTACCGGTCATGCCCGACAGCTTGTCGTACATGCGGAAGAAGTTCTGGATCGTGATCGTGGCCAGCGTCTGGGTCTCCTTCTCGACCTTGACGCCTTCCTTGGACTCGAGCGCCTGGTGCAGCCCTTCGGAGAAGCGGCGACCGGGCATCATCCGCCCGGTGAATTCGTCGACGATGACGATCTTGCCGTCCTGGATCACGTACTCGTCGTCCTTCTCGTAGAGCGAGTACGCGCGCAGGAGCTGGTCGACGTTGGAGATCTGCTCGTTCTTGGCGGCGTACTCCTGCTCCATCGCCGCCAGCTTCTTGGCGCGCTGCTCGGCGGTCAGACTCTCGTCGCCCTCGATCTCGGCCCCGGCGGTGGCCAGGTCGGGCAGGATGAAGAAATCATGCTCCTCCTGCGCGAGCAGTTCCTGCCCCCGCTCGGTCAGGTCGACCGAGTTGTGCTTCTCCTCGACCACGTACAGCAGATCCGCGTCGGCCTCCCACATCGCCTTGTCGCGCATGTACGCTTCCTCGGTGTGCTGGATCGCCTCGGCCACGCCGGGGATCAGCTTCAGCTTCTGGAAGCGCTTGTTCTTGGGCGCGCCGCGGCTGCAGCGCAGGAGCTTCAGCTTGGTCTCGTCCTCCAGGACGACCTCGTCCTCCGCGCCACGCAGCGCGCGCTCGCAGTCGGCGATCCAGTTGTTGACGATCGAGATCTGGCGGCGCACCAGCCGGTCCACGCGCGGCTGCAACTCGTGGAAGCGGTGCGTCGAATGCGCGACCGCGCCGGCGATGATCAGCGGCGTCCGGGCCTCGTCGATGAGCACGGAGTCGACCTCGTCGACGATCGCGAAGTGGTAGTCGCGCTGGACCAGATGCTCGGTCGAGATCGCCATGTTGTCGCGGAGGTAGTCGAAGCCGAACTCGTTGTTGGTGCCGTAGGTGATGTCGCAGGCGTACT
>CAZJMO010000165.1:0-746 GCA_964547085.1 uncultured Fibrobacteraceae bacterium
CCGCTCGTCCGGCTGGAGCTCCAGGAGCTCCGTGAAGCAGGCGGCGGCCGCGGGGCCGACGGGTGACTGGCGCGTGGGCGGCGAGTGGCTGTTGACGCTGGACGCCGACGCGTTGGCCGGCGGACCGGGTCGCGCCGAGGACGTGGCGCTCAAGCTGGCCCGCGATCTGGGCCCGCGCGTGCGGCTTTCGGCGGGGTATCGACTGGTGGAGGGTGGTGCGGACGTGGACGAGGTGTATGCGTTCGCCTGGCTCCACTACGCGGTGGCGTCGCTGCGCGTGTCCTTCTGACGCGGCGCGACAAGCGCCGCGTGCGCGGCGATCCCGCGAAGCATGCCGCCGAACACCGGGCCGTGCACAGGAAACAGCAGGTACCAGTAGACCAGTCCGGAGAGTCCCGCCGGGTCGAAGATCGCGGTCTGACGGATGACGGCGCCGGGACCCTGCGGCTCGACCTCGAATTCGAGCCACGCGCGCCCGGGCAGCTTCATCTCGGCCCGCAGGCGTAGCAGGCGGTCGGGCTCGTAGCGCTCCACCCGCCAGAAATCGACCGCGTCGCCCACGTGCGGCGTTTCCGGATCCCGCCGACCGCGTCGCAGGCCGACACCGCCGACGGCGAGGTCGAGCCATCCGCGCAGCTTCCAGAGGAACCGATGTGCGTACCAGCCCTGGTCGCCGCCGATGCGGCGGATCGGCTCGAACGCCGCGCCCGTGGCGAGGGAAATGATCACTCGCGGCGCAACGGCGC
>CAZJMO010000165.1:756-7684 GCA_964547085.1 uncultured Fibrobacteraceae bacterium
AGGGCAAGGAACATCGACCACGACGGAGCGGGCATCGACGATCCGGTTCCGGTAGCGGGTTCCCGCACGGCTGCGTTGCGGCCCCGCGGACGACACGGCGTCGAACCAGCTGGTCTCTGCGAACTCGCGTTCCTCGTGGCGCAGCGCCGTGGCGATGGCGTCGGCCATGCCGCGGGGGCGGATGTCGAACAAGCGTTGGGCGGTGTCGTCTTGAACGACCGTGGGGTGCTCGATGCTCTCGATGAGTTTCTTGCCGATGCGGGCGTACAGCGGCGTGACGAGGCCGAGCCAGAGACTGGACAGCCGCGGCGTCAGCACCGGCACGGGAATCATGATCCGACGCAGGCCCCGCTGCCGCGCGTACTCACGCATCAGGTCGCCGTAGGTGGCCCGCTCGGCGCCCCCGATTTCCAGGATCCGTGATTGCGGCGGCAGATCGAGAGCGGCGACGAGATAACGCAGGAGGTCGTCGATGGCGATGGGCTGGGCCTCGACGCCCACCCACTTCGGCGTGATCATGGCCGGGAGCCGTTCGACCAGGGCGCGGATCATCTCGAAGGACAAGCTGCCCGACCCCAGGACGATCGATGCGCGCAGTTCGATGGTCGGCACGCCGCTCTCGCGGAGGATGGCGCCGACCTCGTGCCGGCTCCGCAGATGCGGCGAAAGATCCTCGTCGCCGTGGGCCAGGCCGCCCAGGTACACGATCCGGCCGACGCCGCAACGGCGCGCGGCGGCGGCGAAGTTGCGGGCTCCCTTGCGGTCGAGATCCACGAAGTCCTCGCGGGCGCCCATCGAATGGATCAGGTAATAGGCCGCGTCGATGCCGGTGAGCGCGGCGTCCAGTGAGGCTGCGTCGAGGACGTCGCCACGGACAACCTCCACGTCCGGCCCCACGCGGCTGGTCAGCCGCTCGGGTTGTCGCGCCAGGCAACGGACGCGGTCGCCGCCCGCATCCAGCAGCCGCCAGAGTCTGCCGCCGACGTAGCCGGTGGCGCCGGTGACGAGAACGCGGCGCGGGTGCGGGCCGGAGGGGCGAGGGGCCGTGTTGTGGTCGCGTTGAGTAGTCATGACAGAACCCAAGCTAACGCCGACGCGGATCCGCGACCAGCCGACGGGGAGGTGGCGGCGCCCGGCTGTCCCCGGTACGTTCTTGACGTTGATCGGATACCCTGACCGGAGACAGGACATGATGCTGCCGATCGTCGTCGCCATTGCGACGTTGCAGGTGGTCGCCCCGCACGCCGTCACCGAACAACCTCCGGAGGTCGCCATGGTCGCGCCCAGGATGATCTGTGACTTCACCGACGCCGCCGATCCGGAGTGGTTCCCGGTCGATGATGTCGTGATGGGCGGGGTCTCGCGAAGCGAACTCCGTCGCACGACGCAGGACACGGGCGAATTCACCGGTCGGCTCTCTCTCGAGAACAACGGTGGATTCGCGTCGATCAGGGCGCGGTTCGGACCGCTCGATTGCTCGGCGCACGAGGGCCTGGAGGTCCGTGTCCGGGGAGACGGACGCTCGTATCAGGTTCGTCTCCGGCATGACGAGGGATTCGACGGCGTCGCCTATCGGGCCCACCTCGAATGTCCGCCCGACGAGTGGGTCACGGTGTTTCTCCCTTTCCGTGCGTTCGAACCGACGTTCCGGGGTCAAACCGTGGCCGGCGCGTCTCCGCTGGATCCTTCCTGTCTGCGCCAGATCTCGTTCATGATCGCGGACAAGCGTTCCGGTGCGTTCGCACTGGAGATCGACTTCGTCCGGGCCGTAGGGGCGGCGGACGGCGGTTCCTGAGACCACGACTCGAAAGGTCATGGCTGTGGTCGTCTTGCCGACATCCGCCGGCGCGACCGTGTTTGACAAAACATGGACAAAAGCTATCCTGTCCATGAACGCGCGGTCACCGGCAGGAGGCGAGACGATGGAACAGAGTACCGACCGTCTGGATGATCATTATCCGATCAGCGTCGTCGTGCGGCGTACGGGCTTGACGCAGGACATCCTGCGGGCCTGGGAACGCCGTTACGAGGCCGTCGTGCCGTTCCGTACGCCGACAGGGCGTCGTCTCTACTCGGAAGATCAAGTCGCGAAGCTCCGCGTCCTGAAGATCCTCATCGACGGCGGCCGCAGGATCAGCGACGTGGCGAATCTCGGCCTGGAGGATCTGCAGGCGATGGCCGCGCAGGATGCAACGGAGGCCGTGGTCCCGGCCCCGGCGATGCTGCCTCGCGAGGTCGGCGGTTTTCTGGCGACCTGCGTGGACGCCGTCGATCGTCTGGATCGGCATGATCTGGAGGGTGCGCTCGACGCTGCGCTCGTGGCCCTGAGCCGGCCGCGGCTGCGGGACGAGGTCATCGCCCCGCTGATCACCGAGCTGGGGCGACGCTGGCGTGAGGGGACGTGGCGGGTCGTAAACGAACACATGGCGACGGCAGTGCTGCGCGCCTTCCTCTGGTCGATGTGGAGACGGACGGACGTCGGACCGGGGGCGCCGGCCGTGGTCGTGGCCACTCCGGCGGGACAGCGCCATGAACTGGGCGCCCTGATGGCGGCCGGGGTCGCCGCGGATCTGGGCCGTCGAGTCGTCTATCTCGGCACCGATCTTCCGGCCGAGGAGATCGCGGCGGCCATGGCGCAGTCCGGTGCGACGACCGTGTTGCTGAGCCTCGTCTATCCGACCGGTGACGCCAGGCAGGTTGATGAGATCCGTCGATTGCGTCGCCTCTGCGGACCGGACGCGATGCTGGTTGCCGGCGGCCGAGGCGCGGCGGAGGTTCGGGAGGAACTGGCCGTGTCGGGCGTCCGGGTCGTGGACGCGTTGAGTGATCTGGAGGGTGTTCTGGACGCCTTCGAGCGCTGACGGTCTCTCCGGATGCTCGCCCTCGTGTCCCGGTCGGGTCCTTGACGCAAAACCGATCGGCTTTATCCTGTTTCCTGTGATCGCACCCTGAAATCGTGGAATCCGCCGTTCTTGCCGACCGGCGGACCGTTCCGCGGACATTCGGGGTCCACAGTAATCACCAGAGAAACGGGAGAGTCATGATGCGTACGCTATCGGTCCTTTTGCTGTCCCTGCTGGCGATCGCCAGCCTCGCTTCCGCCCAGACCGCCCAGGTCCAGATCATCCACAATTCCCCCGACCCCACAGCCGTCGTCGTCGACATCTACATCGACGCGGGCGCCGCGCCCGCCATCGACGATTTCCGCTTCCGCAACGCGACCCCGGTGCTCGACCTCCCCGCGGAAGTCGAACTGCTCATCGGCGTGGCGCCGGGCTCGAGTGCGGGACCGGGCGACATCATCGCCACCTTCCCGGTCACGCTCATGGACGGCGGCAGCTATCTCGTCATGGCCACCGGCGTCCTGGACCCCGCTCTGCCCGGTAACCCCGAAGGCGAAAACACGGACTTCGGCCTGAAGATCTTCTCGCCCCTGACCACCACGGCGCCGGGCGGCACCGTGGACCTGCTGGCGTACCACGGTGCGCCGAACGCGCCGACGGTCGATATCGTGGTCTCGGGCGGCGGCATCCTCATCGACGATCTGACCTACGGCACGTTCACCAACGGTTATCTCAACGTTCCGGCCTCGGACCTCGTCCTCCAGGTCACGCCCGGCAACGACAACGACAGCGTCGTCGCCTCCTTCGAAGCGCCGTTGTCGGTGCTCGGCGGCCGGGGCGTCGTGGTGTTCGCCAGCGGTTTCCTCGGCGGCACGGAGAAGCCGCATCTGCCGGCGTTCGGCCTGTTCGTGGCGCTGGACGACGGCACGGTGATCGAACTCGCGCTCACGACCGTTGCGGTCGAACCCACGACATGGTCCGGCATGAAGAAGTTCTTCGAGTAGCCGACCCCGCACCCATGATTTTGCGCGTCGAAACAACGGCCCCGGAGCAATCGCTCCGGGGCCGCATCGTCGATTCCCGTAGGCCCACGGATTCCGGGGCCGTACAATGGCGCGGACGACACGTCTTCAGCGAGAGAGTCGACGCGATGAAACGCTGTATCCTGCTGTTGATTCTCCTGCTCGCCGGCTGCACCGGCGGCCCGCCTGCGATATCGCCGAACGACCCGCCGCCCCACGACATTCCCGGACTCGTTTCCCTGCTCGCGGCCGCCGGTCTCGACCCCGTCGCCATGGACGACATCTCGCTCGTCCTGCGCGACGGATCCTTGATGGTGCTGGTGTTCCTGGAGGACGACGGCGAGTCGCTGCAGGCGGTGCTGCCGTACAGGGGCAGTCGACACGGCGACCGCGAGCGGATGGACCGCTGGAACGCGAGCCGCCGTTTCGGACGCGCCTACATCGACGAGGACGGCGGCCCGGTGCTCGCGAGCGATCTTCTGCTCGTGCCGGGCGTCGGCCGCGGCGCGGTCGTGTCATGGGCGACGATCGTGATGGACATGGCGGCGGCGTTCCGTCAAGAAGCCTGGCCGTCGTCGATGCCGCCTGTCGAACCGGTCAACGAGTGACCGCGCCGGCGATCCGCTGGAAGTGTCGGTACAGCCACCACGCGACCACGGCGGAGAGATAGGCGCCAACCAACACGCCGACGATCAACCCCGGTACGCCGTAGATTCGACTGCCCAGCCAGGCCAGCGGCACGTACACGCAGAGGTTCCGGATCAGCGTCAGCCACATGGCGACATGCGGACGGTCCAGGCCCATCAAGGCGTTGTAGCACATCACCGCGACGGAGACCGCCGCGTAGCACAGCGGCATCAACCGCAGGTACGTGACAAGGACTTCGAGCACGGCCGGGTCGTCGCTGAACAGGCGCGACACCGGGACGGCGGACAACGCGATCACGGCGCCCGCGCCGATGGTGTAGATCACGCCGAAGCGTACGGCCCAGTGGACGCCGCGGCTGGAGCGGTCGTGCAGGCCGGCGCCCTCGTTCTGTCCCACGAACGGCAGCAGCACCGATCCCATGGCCATCAGCAGCATGAATGCGACCATGTCGACCCGGCCGCCGGCGCCCCAGGCAGCGACGGCGGGATCGCCGAAGCCGGACAGGATCCGCGTCAGCAGCGCTGCGGACAGAGGCATCACGATCATGGTCATGGTGGCCGGTGCGCCCACCGTGAGGAAGCGGCGCCAGGAGTTCCAGAGGACCGCGGGGCGGGGTCGTTTCCACTCGAACATGTGCATGCGGTTCTGGAGGACGGAGATCGCCCAGATCGTGCTGACGGTGCGGCCGATGACCGTGGCCAGCGCGGCGCCGGCGAGGCCGAGGGCGGGGACGGGGCCGAGTCCGAAGATGAGGATGGGGTCCATGATCATGTTGGCGATCGCGACCGAGGCCATGATCACGCCGGGCGTCTTGGCGTCGCCGGTGGCGCGGATGGCGTTGTTCAGGACCATCGGGATGCCGCCCAGCGGGAAGCCGAAGTACCAGATCTGCATGTACCGACAGGTCAGGTCGAGGGTTTTTCCCTCGGCGCCCATCGCGGCGAAGATCCGGCGGTAGAACACCAGGCCGAGCGCGGCGATCACCAGCGCCACGATCGTGGCCAGCCAGAGTGCATGCGTGGTCAGTCGCCGGACCTGCGCCGAGTCGCCCTGACCGATCGCGCGCGAGACGACCGCGCTGCAGCCCACGCCCAGGCCGAACATCACGCCGTTGGTGATCATGATCACCGGGAAGGTGAAGCCCATGGCCGCCAGCGGCCCCGTGCCCAGCCGCGACACGAACCAGGTGTCGGTGAGGTTGAAGACGGTCATGGCCAGCTGACCGACGAACATGCCGAGGGTCATGTGCCAGATCGTGCGGCCGACAGGGCCGCTGGTCAGGGCGGCGGTGCCCGGGGGGCCGGTCATCGTTTGAGCTCCTTCGAGCGGATGCAGAACTTGACGCCGTCGCGCTCTTCGAGGAACGAATAATGGCGCTTGAAGATGCTGAGCAGTTCCTTGGTGTCGCGGTCGTCGAGGGCGGTGTTGAGGTCGGACATCCAGGCGCCCAGCACCGTGACGGTCGGGATCTCCATGCGGAACGCGGCGGCCATCTCGTCCTTGCCGGCGATGCGGTAGCGACGGCGCTGGAGCGTATTCAGACGCTCGCTCACGCCCACGGCGAAGTGGTTCTCCATGCCGGGGAAGGGACGGCGTCCGGCGCCTACAACGTAGCCCGGCCAGAAGCTGAAGACGATGTCGTCGGGGTCGGTGAGCGCGGCCAGGCGTTGCGATTCGGCGCGGTAGTGGTCCAGGCGCCACTGCGGCTCGGAGTGCAGATCGTGGCGGATGACCAGGAGCGAGAACGCGCAGACCGCAGGCGCCAGGACGCCCGCCGCCAGACGCCAACGGCCGGGCGCGGAGCCGGGCAGGCGTGCGAGTCCGCCGGCGGCCGCGGGCAGCAGCAGGATCGGCAGGCCGCCGGTGAAGTACTGCATGTGGACCGGGTCGGGGAGCAGGCAGGTCACCGTCAGCGTGACCGCCATCAGCAGCGCCGGGGTTTCCAGGAGGGCCGGCGGGTTCGCCGCGTCGTTGTCGGAGTGCCGGTTCCACAGCGCCAGCCCCGTCAGCAACAGCAGGCCCGGGTTGGTCGCCACGGATCGCAGCAGGACCGCGACGGCTGCCGGAACGCGCCGCCACGCCGGCAGATTCTCCAGCGGGCTGAACCGGAGCTGGTGGTAGACCAGGTTGTTGAACCAGAAGACGTCGGGGTCGCGGACCATCGCGATCCAGACCGGAACCAGCCCGATCGCGAGCCCGACAACCCACGCCGCCGCGCCGCGGGGATCACGCCGACGCCGGCGCAGGACGAGCCACGCGGCCGGGACCAGCGCAGCGGGGGCGTAGAGCAGACGGCTGGATGCCGCCAGCCCCACGGCCAGACCGCCGCCGACGAGCCAGGCCATACGCCGCGTGTCCGAGCGGGCGGCGCGGTCGATCGCCCACAGCGAGGCGAACGCGCCGAGGTTGGCCCAC
>CAZJMO010000166.1:0-6076 GCA_964547085.1 uncultured Fibrobacteraceae bacterium
GGTCCGCGCCGTCGATGTCGACCTGCGCAGCGACCGCGTGCCCATGCGCCCGGAGTTCGTGCGAATCAGCCCGCGCACCGGCAGCTTCGGCCTCTGCCCGGCCGGCGAGACGCTGCTGCTCGAGGCCCGCGGCGAACTGGTGACCGCGCCGGTCGAGGACGGTCCGTGGACCAACCTGACGGCGACGTCGGCCAGCCGCGAAAAGTCCGCCGCATGGTCGCCCGACGGCGCGCAGATCGCCTTCGTGAGCGACCGCTCGGGCGCCGACCAGCTCTACGTCATGCCCGCCGCCGGCGGCGATTGGCGCCGGCTCACCGACGGCGTGTACGGCATGATCCTGCCGCCGGTCTGGTCGCCCGACAGCAAGTGGCTGGTCTTCGGCGACAAGACCATGCGCCTGAACCTGGTCGAGGCGAAGTCGGGCAAGGTCCGCACGATCGACCAGGGCGAGTACGACGACGCCTGGGAGCGCTGGGGCATCCTGGACTACGTCTGGTCGCCCGATTCCCGCTGGCTCGCCTACACCAAGAACACCGGCAACATGAACGAGACGATCACGCTCTACGACGTCCGGAAGGACACCGGCACGGTCGTCACCGACGCCATGTTCACGAGCTGGTCGCCCAGCTTCGATCCCGAGGGCCGCTTCCTCTGGTTCCTCAGCAACCGCACCTTCGCGCCCACCATGGGTCGCATCGACCAGAACCACATCTTCCTCGACTGCGCGCGTCCCTACGTGATGCTGCTCCAGGACGACGTGCGTTCCCCGTTCGACCCCGCCTACGAGGCGCCGGCCGAGGATGATGACGACAACACCGTGATGATCGACATGGACGGCATCGCCGACCGCGTGGTCCCGGCCGCCGGTGTCGATGCGGACAACTGGTTCCGGCTCGAGGCCACGGCGGACGGCTGTCTGCTCATGCGTCGCGACGAGCCCGTGTTCCTGAAGTACCAGAACGTCGACGACGGCACGGCCGATCGCGACCTCGCGCTGGTGAGCTACAGCATCGCCGACGAGGAGACGACCGATCTGGGCGAGGGCCTGGCCAACTATCACCTGTCGGCCGACGGCAAGACCATGGTCGTGCGCCGGGGCTCGGATTATCTGGTGACCGCCGCGGGCAAGCCGCTCAAGGACGCCGAGGCGGTGGACCTCTCGGACGTGCGTCTGAAGGTGGTGCGCGACCAGGAGTACCGGCAGATCTTCGACGAGGCCTGGCGCGTCCAGCGCGACTGGTTCTACGACGCCGGCATGCACGGCGCCGACTGGGACGCGGTCCACGAAAAGTACGCGCGTTTCCTGCCGTGGTGCGGTCAGCGCGACGATCTGCGTTACCTGATCGGGGAGATGATCTCCGAGTTGAACATCGGTCACACCTACAGCTACGGCGGCGACAATCAGCTCGGCGGCGCGCGTGTCGGCACCGGCCTGCTGGGTTGCGAGTTCGTGCTGGATCCGAAGACCGACCGCTACCGGATCACGCGCATCCTGCCCGGCTGGACCTGGAACCAGCGTCTGGTCTCGCCGCTGGCGGCGCCCGGCGTGGGCGTGCAGGAGGGCGAATACCTGCTGGCCGTCGACGGTGTCGAACTCACCGGCGACATGAATCCATACAGCGCGATGGTGGACAAGGCGGGCGAGGTCGTGGAGTTGACCGTGAGCCCGGACGGACGCAAGAACGCGCGCGGCGTGAAGGTGGAGACCGTGCGCAGCGAGCGCGGGCTGCGTTACCGCGCGTGGGTCGAGGGCAATCGCGCCAAGGTGGCCGAGATGTCGGGCGGCCGGATCGGGTACCTGCACCTGCCGAACATGGGCGAGGCGGGGCTGAACGAGTTCGCGGCCTACTGGTATCCGCAGTCGGGCATGGACGCGTTCCTGATCGACGAGCGCTACAACGGCGGCGGTTTCGTGGGCGACATGATCATCGACCGCCTCGAGCGCGAATTGTGGTCGGTCACCATTCCGCGCGAGGGCAAGGCCGGCCGCAATCCCGAGCGTGATTTCCACGGTCCGTTGGCCGTGCTGATCAACGAGGAGACCGGTTCCAACGGCGAGTTCTTCGCCCAGGCCATCAAGGAGAAGAACCTCGCCCACGTGATCGGCATGCGCACGTGGGGCGGCGCGATCGGCATCGAGCCGCACCAGCAGCTCGTCGACGGCGGTGTGACGACCCCGCCGCAGTTCGGTCTGTACGGCGTCCGTTCGGGCGGCTGGATCATCGAGGGTTGGGGCGTGGAGCCGCACCAGGAGGTGCAGAACATGCCGGCGGACGTGCTGGCGGGGAACGACGCGCAGCTCGCCGCGGGCGTCGAGTATCTGCTGGAGCAGCTGCGTGACGCCGACGGCCGCTGGGACGTGCCGCAGACGCCGGCGTATCCGGACAAGAGCAAACCGTTGATGAGCGGCGTGAATCGGTAGATCCGGGCGCGGCGTTCGATCGATTGCGGGCCGTCTTCCCGAGGGGAGGCGGCCCGTTTTTTCGGGTCAGGCGTCGGGCGCGGTCGGCAGCCAGCTGATCGCCCGCGTCTTGAACAGGCACCAGAGGGTCTGGCCGCAGGCGATCTGCAACTTGTCGCGCGCGGCCGGCGTGACTTCCGCCAGCAGCGGCAGTCCGTCGCAATCCAGGCGGCAGATCACCTGGTCGCTGAACGTGTCGACGGCGACGACCCGGCCCGCGATCTGATTCTGGATCGAGATGCTGTCCAGCTGCTTCCGGGAGAGCGTGATGTCGTCGGGCGTCAGGATGAAGGCGTGGCGCGATCCCGGTGTGGTCGGTGGTGGTGCGATCAGGCCGCGATTTCCGGTCCAGCCGTCGGGTTGGAAGGTGACGCCGCCGCTGAGTGGTTGGTCGGCGAGAACCCGACCGGCCATCACGTTGACGAGATCCTGGCCGCGCAGGCCGTCGAGCACTTCGGTTTGGGCCACGAGGTCGTGGTAGGGGCCGTGGCCGCGGACCTGGCCGTGGTCGAGCAGGAGCAGCGTGTCGGTCAGCGCCAGGATCTCGTTGATGTCGTGGGAGACGTAGAGCATGGGGACGCCGGTCGCGCGCTGGAGTTGCTGCAGGAACGGCAGGATCCGGTGGCGCAGGCGAGGGTCGAGCGACGCCAGCGGTTCGTCCAGCAACAGGACCTCGGGCGCGGCCAGAACGGCGCGGGCCAGGGCGACGCGCTGACGTTCGCCGCCGCTGAGGCTGCGGGCGGCCTGGTCCAGGAGCGGGCCGATTTCGAGGAGGTCGACGATGTCGTCGAACGTGACGACCGACGCGCCGTCCGGAGCGTACCGACGCGCGAATTCGAGGTTGCCGCGCGCGGTCAGGTGCGGCAGCAGGCGCAGGTCCTGGAAGACCATGCCGACGCGTCGGCGGTGCGGCGGCAGCCATCGGCCGCGGCGGGTGTCCACCAGGACCCGGTTGTCGAGCGTGACGCGGCCGTCGTCGGGCCGGACGAGGCCGGCCAGGCAGGCCAGGAGCGTGCTCTTGCCCGCGCCGGACGGTCCGAAGACGCCGGTCAGCGGCTGATCCAGCGAGCCCGCGACATCGAAGGCGAAGCCGGGGCGGCGGACGTGGAGGTCGAATTCCAGCATCGTCCTCACCCCTCGATGCGGCGGCGGAGCGCCTTGTTGAAGAGGTCGGACGCGGCCAGCGCGGCCACCGAAAGACCGACGGAGACCAACGCGAGGACGAGCGCCTGGTTCTCGCGCCCGGGCACCTGCATGAGGCTGAAGATGGCCAGCGGCAGCGTGCGCGTCTCGCCGGCGACGTTGCCGGCGAAGGTGATGGTGGCGCCGAACTCGCCCAGCGCCCGCGCGAAACCGAGGACCAGGCCGCCCAGGATGCCGGGCATCGCCAGCGGCACGGTGACCCGCCAGAAGCGTTGCCACGGACCGGCGCCGATCACGGCGGCGGCCTGCTCGAGATGCGGATCGACCAGCTCGACCGCCAATCGCACCGACCGCACCAGCAACGGCGATCCCACCACCGCGCCGATCAGCGCGGCGCCTTGCCACGTGAACGGCAGTTGGGAGATTCCGAGGGATCGCAGAATTTCCCCGAGCGGCCCGTTGCGGCCGAGCAACAGCAGCCCGAGATAACCCGTCACCACCGGCGGCACCACCAGCGGCGCGTGGATCAACGCATCGACCAGGACCTTGCCGGGGAACTCGCGGCGCGCCAGCAGCCAGCCCCAGAAGACGCCCGGTCCGACCATCAGGACCAGCGCGCCCGTCGCCACCTTCAGCGAGAGCAGCAGTGGGTCGGCAAAGGCGTTCACGCGCCGGGCTCCGCGGTCGGGATGCCCGGTCGGCCGAACCCGTGGCGTGCGAAAATCGCGTCGGCCTCGGGACCGTGCAGAAACGCCATGAATGCGTCGGCGCCGGCGGCGGCTTCCTTCAGGACGGCGCCGTAGTAGAGCACCGGTGTGTGGTACGTCTCGGGGATGATCGCCACGGTGACCACGCGTTCGGAGGACAACGCATCCGAGAGATAGACGATTCCGGCGCCGGCTTCGCCCACCTCGACGAAACTGAGTGCAATGCGTACGTCGGGTGCGGCCACGACACGGTCGGCGACGGTGTCCCACCAGCCCAGATTCTCCAGCGCCTCACGGGCGTAGATGCCCGCCGGGACGTGGTCGGGGTTACCCAGAGCCAGGTGCTCGGGCAGTGTCTTTGCGGCCTGTGTGCCGGGCGTGACGGTCAGTTCGAACGGCTTGTCGGCAGGCGCGATCACGGCCAGTCGATTGGTCAGCAACGTGCAGGCCGCGGCGGGTTCGGCGATGCCTTCGTCGAGCACGTAGCGCATCCATCGCTCGTTGGCCGAGAGAAACAGATCGGCCTGGGTGCCGGCGACGAGTTGCCGGGCCAGCATCGACGACGGTGCGAAACTCGGGGTCACCGCGATGCCGGTTGCGTCCGTATACGCTGTGGCGACGTCTTCGACGGCATTGATGAGACTGGCGGCGGCAAACACCTTCAGCGCGGCCGGCGCTGCGGCGTCTGTCTTGTGGTGGTCGTCGGCGGATCCGCACCCGATCGCCAGGGGGATGAACATCAGCAGGCCAAGGACGAGCTTCGCCATCTCAGTCACGCTCCAGGATGAGTCCCTCGACACGACTGCCGGCCGCAACCGGAATGTCGCCGGCGGGAATGATCGCCAGCACGTCGGCGATCGACAATCGCGACAGCATATGGGATTCGGTGCGGCCGAACGGCTCGGCCCACGGACCGTCTGTTTCCCACGTCAGGCCGGACCAGTGCAACCGTGTGCGGAACGGATCGGGCTGCACGGCGTGGCGCAGGTGCAACGGGATGCGGGCCGGCTGCGGTCGGGCCGCGCCCTGCAGCGCGAGCAGGAGCGGTCGGACCAGCAGGTTCCAGTGCATGATCGTGGACGCGGGGTTGCCCGGCAGTCCCAGGACCCAGCGTGTCCCGGCGCGCCCGACATACACCGGCTTGCCGGGCTTGACGGCCACGCGCCACAACAGGCGCTCGACCCCGCAGGTTTCCTCGAGCACGGACTTGACCAGATCGCGGTCGCCGACCGAGACGCCGCCCGCGATGACGAGAACGTCGACCTCGGAGAGGGCGGACTGGAAGCATTCGGCCAGGGACGCCTCGTCGTCGGCGGGCGCCCAACGGCTGATCGGTGCTTCGCCGAGCAGGGCCGTGACGCTGCTGCGCAGGAACGGGCCGGTCGCGTCGTAGATCTGGCCCGGCAGCGGATCGACGCCGGGCGGAGCCAGTTCGTTGCCCGTGGGGACGACCGCCACACGGGGTCGGCGTCCGACCGTGATCTCCCGCACGCCGGCCGCGGCCAGCGAGGCCAGCGCCCGGGGATGCAGGCGGAAACCGGGTTCGAGCAGCGGTTCGCCGGCGCGGTATTCGCCGCCGGCGTAGCGGATGTTCTGGCCGGCCTCGACGCCGTGCGTGGGCCGTACGGCCGCATCGTCACGGTCGGCGTATTCCTTGACCAGCACGGCGTCGGCACCCTCGGGAATCGGACCGCCGGTGCCGATCGGAACCGCCGTTCTCTCAAACAAACAATCAGAATAAAAAAAAGAAAGAAAGCCGGGTCCC
>CAZJMO010000166.1:6086-7666 GCA_964547085.1 uncultured Fibrobacteraceae bacterium
CGCATACGCCTGTCCGTCCGCCAGGGGCAATGCCCGGCCGACCACGACATCGGCCGCGCGCACGGCGAAGCCGTCCATGGCGGACTTGTCGAAACGCGGCATGTCGGAGGTTGCGTGGGCGGTCCTGCGCAGGATGCGGTCGTTGGCTTCTTCGACCGCGACGCGGATTTCCTCGAGCGGCGTGATCTCTTTGGCGATCTGCGGCCAGAACTCCTCGAAGGGCGTCAGGTCTCGGTTCATTGTCCGCTCCTCGGATCGTCGTGCCGGAAGTCGGCGTTGCGGACCTCGAACAGGTGCAGCAGCCACGGCAAGAGGGCGTCGAGCGATTCGCCGGCGGCGCGTTCGGAGCCGGGCACGGCGATCACGATGGCGTCGCCGCGCTGCCCGGCCAGGCTGCGGCTGAGGTTGGCCAGGGGCGTCCGCTCGCGGCCGTGCGCGCGCATGGCCTCGCCGATGCCGGGAATCTCGCGATCCAGCAACGGCCGCAGCGTTTCGGGCGTGTGGTCGCGCGGGCCCAGGCCGGTGCCGCCGACGCAGATGACCAGGTCGAGACGGTCGGAGTCCGTCCACTGCTTGACGACCTCGCCGATGCGTTCGGGCGTGTCGGGCTCGACCGTCTGGGCGATGACGTCGATGCCCGCGGCGGCGAGCTTTTCGGCGACCGCGACGCCCGCGGTGTCCACGGCCGTCCCCGCGGCGACGCTGTCGCTGACCACGAGCACGCCGGCGCGGCACGGCTGCTGCAACCGGATGCGGTGGTCGGAGCGGCCGCCGCTCTTGGTGATCACTCGGACCTCGCCGATGTGCGCGGTCTTGTCCAGCGGCTTGACCATGTCGTAGACGTTCAACGCAGCGATGGCGGCGCCGGTCATGGCTTCCACCTCGGCGCCCGTGCGGGCGATGGCGGCCACGTGCACGCGGATCCGCACGCAGGTCTCCTCGACGGTGACGTCGACCGTGGCGTGGTCGAGCGGGATGGCGTGGCAGTACGGCAGCAGGTTGCGCGTCTGCTTGAGGCCGAGCAGGCCGGTCGCGCGCGTGATCTCGGCGACGTCGCCCTTGGGGATGTTGCCGCGGCGGATGCGGTCGGCGGTGTCGGGCAGCATCACGACCACGGATTCCGCGGTGGCGCGACGCAGCGTGCAGTCGCGGTCGGAGATGTCGATCATGACTCGGCTCCCGGTTCGAGGTGCTGGAGATCGCCGGCCGTGCGCGGGTTCAGATGCTCGACGGAGACGACCGCGCCCGGTGCGATGTCGGCGCCGTGCAGGACGCGGGTGAACAGGCCGCGCTTGGGCATGATGCAGGTGCCGACCGCGTCGTAGATGGCGCAGTGGTCGTGGCATTGCTTGCCGATCTGCGTGACCTCGAGCAGGGCGTCGCCGACGCGCAGGCGGCTGCCCGCGCCGACGGTGGCGAGGTCGAGGCCGGTGACGATCAGGTTCTCGCCGAAGGCGCCGGGCTCGAGGTCGAGGCCGCGGGCCAGCATGGTGTCGATGTCGGTCTGGTCGAGCAGGCTGACCTGGCGGTGCCGGGGGCCGGCGTTGGCGTCGCCGGCGGGTCCGTGGTTGATCACCAGC